>JAFZMO010000069.1 GCA_017551165.1 Lachnospiraceae bacterium | reverse complement strand
GTATAGGAAAAATGCCAATCGCCATTCCGGCCGGTGTTACGGTCGAGGTGGCAGAAAATAATAAAGTGACGGTTAAGGGGCCCAAGGGCACCCTTGAGAGAGTACTCGCTCCCGAGCTTACCATCAAGATGGAAGACGGGCAAATCGTTGTCGAGAGACCGAACGATCTGAAGAGAATCAAGTCGCTGCACGGTCTCACGAGAACGCTCATCAACAACATGGTTGTGGGTGTTACGAACGGTTATGAGAAGGTCCTTGAGGTTAACGGTGTCGGTTACCGTGCCGCTAAGCAGGGCAAGACGCTCGCGCTTACGCTCGGTTACTCCCATCCGGTGAACATGGATGATCCCGATGGCATCACGACGGAAGTTGACGGCCAGAACAAGATCATCGTCAAGGGCATCGACAAGGAGAAAGTCGGACAGTACGCTGCCGAAATCAGAGACAAGAGAAGACCTGAGCCTTACAAGGGCAAGGGTATCAAGTACGCGGATGAAGTTATCCGTCGTAAAGTCGGCAAGACCGGTAAGAAGTAGAAAGGAGAATAGATATGGTTAGTAAAGAATGCAGATCTGAAATTCGTGTCAAGAAGCACATGAAGATTCGTAATCGTTTCTCCGGTACTGCAGAAAGACCGAGACTTGCTGTCTTCCGCAGCAACAACCACATGTATTGCCAGATCATCGATGATGTTGCAGGCAACACGCTCGTGGCTGCTTCCACCCTTGAGAAGGATGTGAAGGCACAGTGCGAGAAGACCAATGACGTAGAGGCCGCAAAGGTTCTCGGAGCGGCAATCGCTAAGAAGGCTCTTGATAAGGGTATCGATACGGTTGTCTTTGACAGAGGCGGTTTCATATATGCAGGTAAGATTCAGGCTTTAGCAGACGCAGCACGCGAAGCCGGTCTGAACTTTTAATCGAGGAGGAATAAAGGATGCGTACAATCATTGATACGAACCAGTTAGAGCTGGAAGACAAGGTTGTCGAGATCAAGCGTGTCACCAAGGTTGTTAAGGGCGGCCGTACCATGCGTATCAGCGCGTTGGTGGTTGTCGGTGACAAGAAGGGTCATGTAGGCGCAGGCCTCGGTAAGGCTGCCGAAGTTCCGGAAGCAATCCGCAAGGCTAAGGAAGACGCCATGAAGCACATGATCAACATCGCGATCGATGACAACGGTTCCGTTCCTCACGATTTCGTAGGTCAGTTCGGCAGCGCTGAGATCCTTCTCAAGAGAGCTTCCGAAGGTACCGGTATCATCGCCGGTGGTCCCGCGCGTATCGTGCTGGAGCTTGCAGGCTACAAGAATATTCGTACGAAGTCCCTCGGCTCGAACAACAAGCGCAACGTAGTTCTTGCTACGCTTGCAGGTCTCGGCGAGCTGAAGACTCCGGAGCAGGTTGCTGCACTTCGCGGCATTTCCGTAAGTGATCTGTAGGAGGTAGCGAAATGGCAGAATTAAAAGTAACATTGGTGAAATCCACCATCGGTGCAATTCCGAAACATAAGAAAACCGTTGCAGCTCTCGGCCTTCACAAGCTCGGCAGCAGCAACACGCTTCCCGACAACGAGGGAACCAAGGGCATGATCGCTCAGGTTCGTCATCTTGTCAAAGTTGAAGAGATTCAGTAACAAGGAGGGGCATACGATGAATTTGGCAGAGTTAAGACCGGCCGAAGGTTCCAAGCACAGCGACGCTTTCCGTCGCGGCCGCGGACACGGCTCGGGTAACGGCAAGACCGCAGGCAAGGGTCACAAGGGCCAGAAGGCTCGTTCCGGAGCTCCGAGAACTGGTTTCGAAGGTGGTCAGATGCCTTTGTACCGCCGCCTTCCCAAGAGAGGCTTCAAGTGCATCAACACGAAGAACATCGTTGCGATTAACGTTTCGATGCTGAATCGTTTTGATGACGGCGCAACGGTAACCGTTGAGTCTCTTATGGAGATCGGTCTGGTGAGCAATCCCAGAGACGGCGTTAAGATTCTCGGTAACGGTGAGCTTACCAAGAAGCTGAATGTTGCAGTTGACGCGTTTAGCGCATCTGCGATCGAGAAGATCACGGCTCTTGGTGGAACTGCTGAGGTGAAGTGAAATGTTAACAATGTTCATCAACGCATTTAAGGTCAAGGATATCCGCAAAAAGCTGTTCTTCACCTTCTTGTGTTTGATCGTCATTCGGATCGGCTGTATGATCCAGTGCCCCGGCGTTACGAAAGCGGCGGCGGACTACATGAAGGGTCTCGGCTCGGATCTCGGATTTATCAGCGTGTTGACCGGCGGCTCTCTCGAGCAGCTTTCCATCTTCGCGCTGAACGTGTCCCCGTACATCACATCGTCAATTATCATGCAGTTGTTGACGATCGCAATTCCCAGTCTTGCGGAGTTGCAGAAGGACGGAGAGACCGGACGCAAGAAGATTGCCGAGTACTCCCGTTATCTTACGGTTGTACTTGCCCTGATCGAAGGTACGGCAATCGCCATTGGTTTCAGCAGACAGACCGGATATCTGGTTGACAACAAGTTTACGACGATCGCGATC
>JAFZMO010000068.1 GCA_017551165.1 Lachnospiraceae bacterium | reverse complement strand
GGGATTCGAACCCCCGACACACGGCTTAGAAGGCCGTTGCTCTATCCAACTGAGCTACTGGCACACGAGCAAAAAAGCAACGAGCAGTTTGTACCGCTCGCGCGAAGCGGGTGATGGGAATCGAACCCACGTGTCTAGCTTGGAAGGCTAGTGTTCTACCATTGAACTACACCCGCATGGTTCACGAGGCCGGCGCTTGAATAGTATGGATCGGGGTGACAGGATTTGAACCTGCGACCTCCTGATCCCAAATCAGGTGCTCTAGCCAAACTGAGCCACACCCCGTATCAGAAACGAAATTAAGATACCACAATCCAATACAAAAGTCAACACCTATTTTCTGTGGAAAATGCGCTGAAAAACCGTGGAAAAAGTTTGAAAATATAATAAATATAGTATATAATATTTTTGATGGCAACAATATGGCGGGTCGCTCGTCGCTGCTGCCAACTAAACCGTTAGAAGGAGTGTAACAATATGGCTGAGAAAAAGACTACTGTTTCCGCTTCCGAATCGACGAGGAAAAAGAAAGCCGTCACCACGGAAGGCGGAAAGAACACCGTAACCGCAAAGCCGAAGGGCAATGCGACGGGAAGACGCATCGGCGCCGTCATTCTCTGGGTATTCGCATTCGTGTTTGAAATTCTTGCGATCCTGGCTGTAGCCCAGAAGATTGACTTCTCTTTCCTGCAGATGAACCCGCTTGTACCGATCATCATCCTGCTCGTTCTGGATCTGATCTGCTGCATCATCGGTTCCATGCTCTGGAAGCAGGCTAACCACATCGATCCCGCATCCGAGAAGAACAAGACCTTGTTCTGGATCTGGAACAACATGGGTCTGATCGTTACGGCTGCTGCGTTCATCCCGTTCATCATCCTTACGCTGCTGAACAAGAACGCTGACAAGAACACCAAGACGGTTGCCACGATCGCTGCGATCGTTGCTCTGTTGATCGGCGGTGCGTGCGCTTACGAGTGGAACCCTCTCTCCGCTGAGCAGAAGGCTGAGCAGGAAGGTATCTTCGCAGATAAGGTTCTTCCGGAAGGTTCCGTATACTTCACCGAGTACGGTTCCAAGTATCATCTGTACCGCAACTGCTCTCACCTCAACAACAGTGAGAAGGTTTACGAGGCGATTGCCGGTTCCGAGTCCAACGAAGGCAAGTCCTGCGTTGACGTAGCCCTTGAGAACGGCTGCAACGATGTTTGCAAGACCTGCAAGAAGAAATTCGAGGAAGAAGTAGGTCTCGACGCCGCTGAGAAGCTGAAGGCCGAGGAAGAGGCTAAGAAGAAGGCTGAGGAAGAGGCAGCTCAGGCTGCGGAGTGATCCGAAGTTCCCCAATGAAATGATCAAGGCGGTTTCCGCTGCAGTATATGCTGCGACGGAGACCGCCTTTTTTGTTGCTGTTATTTGTCATAGGATCGCCGGGCTCATTTTTCGGAAAATGACTCAGTCCGCCAGCTCGCGGATCTTCGCCGTGACGCTCCCCTGCTCCACCGTGATGACGCCGTACGTCTTCCTGCGGTCGGACTGTCTCGGGAGAGCAAGACTTCCCGGGTTTAAGAACCGGATGCCGTCCTCCTCGACCGTATACGGGATGTGCGTGTGCCCGAACAGCACGACGCTCGCACCGACCTCCTGCGCACGGTACGCAAGCCGGTCCAACCCGCCCATCAGATAGCGATGGCCGTGCGTCACGTAGAACTTCACGCCCTCGCGCTCCACGACCGCCTCCCGTGGCAGGTCGGAACCGAAATCGCAGTTGCCGCACACGATTGTCACCGCTCCGCGGAACGCATACCGAAGCCACTCGTCGTCATAGCCGATGTCACCGCAGTGGATGATCCAGTCCGCGTCCTTCGCATCGTCGGTCTCCAGGAGGCGCTCCATCGTCTCCCGCCGCCCGTGCGTATCACTGATCACCAATACCTTCATACCAGACTCCCAAGCCGCTCACGCATCAGCCGCAGCGCGTTGCCGCGATGGCTGATCGCATTTTTCTCCTCCGGCGCGATCTCCGCGCTCGTCTTGCCGAGCTCCGGCACGAGGAAAATGGGGTCATACCCGAAGCCGTTCGGCCCTGCCGGCGCCTTCGCAATCTCTCCCTCAAACGTGCCTCTCACGACCTCGGAACGGCCGTCCGGCCACGCACAAGCGATCGCACACACGAACCGCGCCGTGCGCTCCGAGGGAGCCGCCTTGGACACCATGTCGATGATGACCTGATTCTTGATGTCATAGCTTGTGTTTTCCCCGAGAAACCGCGCGGAATAGATGCCGGGCATACCGCCCAGGTAATCCACCTCGAGCCCCGAGTCATCCGCCATCGCCATGCAGCCCGCGATCTTGCTGACCGCGCGCGCCTTGATCAGCGCGTTAGCCTCGAACGAGTCTCCGTCCTCCACGATGTCCGCCGTGATCCCGGCCTCCTTCATCGAGACAACATCGTAGAGATCGCCGAGGATCGCCCGGATCTCCACCATTTTATGTGCGTTGCCGGTCGCGAAGACCAGCCGCTGCTTCTCACTCATCGCGCTTTCCTCCGTCCGACTCCCGGGGCGCTGCCTTCGGCGGCTTCGGCCCGAGGAACTGATAGAAATACGTCTTGATCATGCCGTTGTAGATCTTGCGGTTGCGGTCCGCCTTGCGGCCGAGATGCTTCTCCGCATCCTCGTAGGACGTGATCAGGAACATCGACCACGAGTCGAGCCCGCGGTACGCCTCGCCGATCTGGCGGTACAGCTCCGGAAGGTCCTTGCGGTCCTCCAGACGCTCTCCGTACGGCGGGTTTGTGATCAGGAACCCGTACTTCTTCGGATGGCGCAGCTCCTTCACCGCGCGCACCTGCATATGGATGTCGTCCGCCACACCGGCCGCCGCCGCATTCTGGCGCGCGATCGAGATGGCGTCGCGATCGATATCGTACCCCTGGATCTGAAGCGAACCGTAGCGGCGCACGCCGTCCTCCGCCTCCTCGCGGGCCTTCTTCCACAGCTGCTCGGGCAGTCTCTCGCGGTACTGCTCCGCGCGGAACGCCCTCTTCGCACCGGGCGCGATGTTTCTTCCGATCATCGCTGCCTCGATCGGGATCGTGCCGCTGCCGCAGAACGGATCCACAAGAATGCGACTCTCGTTCCAGGGCGTCAGGCTGATCAGTGCAGCCGCCAGCGTCTCGCTGATCGGCGCCTTGCCGACAAGCTTGCGGTAGCCTCTCTTGTGCAGCGACTCGCCCGACGTATCGATGCCTAAAAGGAACACATCCTTGATGACCGAGACGCGGATCGGATACTCGTTGCCGGTCTCCGGGAACCAGGAGATGTGATACTTCTGCTTCAGCCGCTCGACGATCGCCTTCTTCATGATGGATTGGATGTCCGAGGTGCTGAACAGCTTGCTCTTCACGGAGGTCGCCTTCGTCACCCAGAAGCGCCCGTCCGCCGGCACAAAATCCTCCCACGGCAGCGCTGCGGTCTTGTCGAACAGCTCCTCGAACGTCTCCGCCGTGAACTCGCCGATCTTCCACAGCACGCGCTCTGCGGTGCGCAGGAAAATGTTGGCGCGCGCGAACGCGCTCTCATCGCCGCGGAACGTGATGCGCCCGTCCTCGACGCGCACGATCTCGTACCCGAGCTTTACGATCTCTTGTTTCAGCACCGCCTCGAGCCCGAAATGGCACGGTGCGACAAATTCATAGTTACCCATACGTTCTTCCTCAAAAATCAACAAAGGGGACCGCAGCCTGCGATCCCCCGTTTCCGTGCGTGAGAAGATTCGAACTCCCGACACCTTGGTCCGTAGCCAAGTGCTCTATCCAGCTGAGCTACACGCACACGTCTTGACGACAAGGGCTATTGTACAGCCCCGCCGCCCGAATGTCAAGCACATTTTTCGAAAAATGTGTCGAAATTCCGGTGACCGTTCCTACAGCCTTCCCGCCTCGCGCAACAGCGCGTACAACTTCTGCTCGTAGGCGAACGTCCGCATCAGCTCCTCCGCCTCCCCGAGCGCTCTCTCCCGCACGCTCTTCGGCTGCAGGCAGGCCGTCGCGCGCAGCAGCAGATTCTTCGGCGTGTGGCTTAGATCGACAAACTCGAGCACCTGCGTCTTGTACCCGCACGCGGTCAGCAGGTTCGCCCGGATCGCGTCCGTCATCAGCGCCGCCATGCGCTCCTTCACAATGCCGTACCGTCCCAGAAGCGGCATTGCCTCTGTGCTCATCGTTTTGTTCATCTCATGCTGGCAACACGGAACTGAGAGGATCAGCTTCGCGCGCCCCGTGATCGCGTGGAACAGCGCGTAGTCCGTCGCCGTGTCGCACGCGTGCAGCGTCACGACCATGTCGGGCTGCTCGTCCGCATGGTACCCTCCGATGTCTCCCACGGAAAATGAGAGCCCCTCGTAGCCGTACCGTTTCGCCGCCGCATTGCAGTTGCGGATGACGTCCTCCTTCAGGTCGAGTCCGACGATGCGGACATCGGTCTTCAGGATCTCGGTGAAAAAGTAATACAGAATAAAGGTCAGGTAGGATTTGCCGCAGCCGAAGTCCAGGATGCGGATCGGGCGATCCTTCGGCAGGCAGTCCGCCGCGTCCGCCACGATCTCCACAAAGCGGTTGATCTGGCGGAATTTGTCGTGCATCGAGGCGACGACCTTGCCCTCCTGCGTGAAGATGCCCATGTCGACGAGCGGCGGCACCACGGTCCCCTCGGGGATCGCGTAGTTCTTCACGCGGTCGTGCGCCGCAATCGTCTCCTTCGCGGGCGTCTGACTCTTGCCCTCGGAGAGCATGCGCCGACCGGATTTTGACTTCTTGACCTCCGCCGTCCTGCCCTCGAAGAACAGATTGCACTGACGGTAATCAGCGTACGCCTCCTCCAAAGCCGCAGCCAGCTGCTCCGCGGCAATATTCTTATGAAAGACCTGCTTGTCCGTGTACGCCTCGCGCTGGTATCCCTTCGCCTTGCGCACAAACACGATGCGCCGGTACTCCGCGCCCGCCGCAGGGTTGCTCAGCACAACCTTGCCCGGGAGCTCGCCGCGCTTCGCCAGGTATTCTTCAAACGATCCGATATCCATCCCGCTCCCTCTTCGTCAGATGACGATGCCGCGCGTGTGATCATACTCGTGCTGGATGATCTGCGCGATATGGTCGGTAAATGTGTCCCTGTGCGGCTTGAAGTCGCCGTCCAGGTACTCCACAACAATCTTCTTATACCGTTTGGCAGGGCGCACGCCGACGAGTGACAGGCAGCCCTCCTCCGTCTCATAGGGGTCCTCCCGCGACACGATGACCGGGTTGATCATCGGCACCTGAAAGAATCCCATCGTCACGGCGATAATGGTCTTGCGAACGCCGATCATGTTGGCCGCCATGCCCACGCAAACGCCGCCGTGCGCCTTCAGTGTGTCACACAGATCGCGCGCGACCTTGCGGTCCTCCGGACAATCCTTCGCCGGTTCCGATTTCATTGCGAGAAACAACGCATCCTTCACGATCGAGCAGACCATATCGCGGTACCCCCTGACTTATCTTCTCCTTGTTGCAAGCGCAACCAACAGCTCGGTGATCTTCTCCATGGACTCCACGCACGCGTACTCAAAGCGCGAGTGGAAATTCTCGCCGCCGGTGCACAGGTTCGGGCACGGAACGCCCATGTACGAGAGCCGGGAACCGTCGGTGCCGCCGCGGATCGGCTGCACGATCGGCACGATGCCGAGCGACTCCATAGCCTCGATCGCATCGTCCACAAGGAACTCATTTCCCTGCTCTATTACCTCTCTCATATTATAATAAGAGTCCTTCATCGTCAAGCGCGCGATCGGCGCGCCGTAGGTGTCGTTGATCGCCGAGACCATGCTCTCCATGCGCGCCTTCTTCTCCTCGAATTTCGTGCGGTCATGGTCGCGGATGATGTAGGAAATGCTCGCCTCCTCGGTCTCGCCCTCGATGTGCGTCACGTGGAAGAAGCCCTCGTAGCCCGCAGTCGTCTCCGGCCGCTCCGACTCGGGGATCATCGAGTCAAGCTCCATCGCCACGCGGACGGCGTTGATCATTTTCCCCTTCGCACTGCCCGGATGCACGCTGCGTCCCGTGATGGTGATCGTCGCCGCAGCCGCATTGAAGCACTCGTACTCGAGCTCGCCGAGGCGTCCGCCGTCCACCGTGTACGCAAAGTCTGCGCCGAAGGCCGCGATATCGATGTGGTCGACACCACCGCCGACCTCCTCGTCGGGCGTGAACGCGATCGCGATCGGTCCGTGCTTGATCTCAGGGTGCGCAAGCAGGTAGCTCGCCATCGCCATGATCTCCGCGACGCCGGCCTTGTCATCGGCGCCGAGAAGCGTCGTTCCGTCCGTCACGATCAGCGACTTCCCCTTATAGTTCGCAAGCTCCGGAAAATCCTGTACGCTCATCACGATGGGGCCTTCCTCGTTGAGCACGATGTCCCCGCCCTCGTACGCAACGATGCGCGCGCGGACGTTCTCGTCGCTCACCTCGGGCGACGTGTCCATGTGGGCAAGGAATCCGATCGTCTTTGTGCTCGCACCGCCGTCGGTCGCCGGGATCTTCGCATAGACGTAGCAATACTGCTCGTCGTAGCGCACGTCCGAGGCGCCGATCTCGCGAAGATCATCCGCGAGGATGCGCGCAAGCGCGTGCTGCTTTAAGGTGCTCGGAAACGTGTCCGAAATCTCTGCGGACTGCGTGTCTACCGCTACATATTTGAGAAACCGATCTACTACTTCTGCCATACTGTCACTCCTTTCAAAAGCAAAAAGGCAGCCGACCGCATCGCGATCCGCTGCCCGTTTCCGTATTGCCGGCGACGGGGATCGAACCCGTACGGGAGATTAAGCCCGCAGGATTTTAAGTCCTGTGTGTCTGCCAGTTCCACCACGCCGACGAAATTAAAGAAGAAAAACCCCGTGCCGAATCCGGCACGGGAGAATTTCGATGGGGCCTATAGGGCTCGAACCTATGACCCTCTGCTTGTAAGGCAGATGCTCTCCCAGCTGAGCTAAGACCCCGCTTGTGATTGTAGGGACGCATAAGCGTCCTGTCG
>JAFZMO010000067.1 GCA_017551165.1 Lachnospiraceae bacterium | reverse complement strand
TAAGACGTTCGAGGAGCGGTACGAGAGCCCGTCGCGGTACTGCTGGGCAATCGTCGAGCGGACATCGGACGAGGTGATCGGCACGATCGCGGCGCCGGTGGTGAAGGAGCGGACGGAGACCGTGGAGGTGACGTACGCGCTCGGGTATGCTTGGTGGGGCAAGGGGATCGTGGTCGAGGCACTGAACGCAGTGATCGATTTCCTGTTCACCGAGGTCGGAGTCAACCGGATCGAGGCCGCGCACGACATCAACAATCCGAACTCGGGCAAGGTGATGGAGAAGGTCGGGATGCGCAAGGAAGGTGTCATGCGCAAGGCGAGCCGCAACAATCAGGGACTGATCGATATCGCGGTGTACGCGATCCTGCGGGATGAGTGGGAGACACGTCGGAACGGGAATTCTGCCAGGGCAAAGGTCTATTTCATCCGCCACGGCGAGACCGTGTGGAATTCGGAAAATAAGATCTGCGGCGCGACCGACAGTCCGCTGACCGCGAAGGGGCTTCAGCAGGCGGCCGAGGTCGCGGAAAAAGTACGCACGATGGGCATCAAGGCGGATTGTATCCTGTACTCGCCGTTGTCGCGAGCGAGGGACACGGCCATGCGCATCGCCGAGGTGACCGGCATTCCGGCCCGCGAGGAGCCGCGGCTCTTTGAACAGAATTTCGGCAAATACGAATCCACCGCGCGGGACGGCGCGGAGTTCCGCGAGTCGAAGAAGCAGTTCGCGAGCCGCTACGGCGGACACGGCGAATCGATGCTACACCTCGCGCAGCGCGTTTACAACTTGCTGGACGAGTTGAAGGCGCAGCCTGACAGGACGTACATCCTGGTCGCACACAACGGTATCGCGCGCGTTGTGCAATCGTACTTTTACGAGATGACCAACGACGAGTATGCAGGTTTCGGAATCAAGAACTGCGAGGTTCGCGAGTACGAGTTTCCGGCAGATTGACCTGCCGGTGTCCGATACAGAAAGGAAAACTAATGTCGCATTTGGAAAATGGTGAATGGATCATGCGTGGCCTTGCCTGGAACGACCCGGGCAGGATCCGCAGCCGGCAGGAGCTGGTGGCGTGGATCGACGAGATCGGGTTCGTGCCGCTGTTCCGCAACGAAGTGAAAGGATTTTCCGTGGAGGAACACACCGCGGAGCGCTACTGGTGGACGGGCAACCGTAGGGAGGACCCGTGGGAGTGGCGCGAGATCATCGCGGCCGAACGGCAGGTGGCGTACGGCAAATTCTTCGATGGCAAGGCAGGGTTTATCAGTCTGGCGTGGTTTCCGTATTTTGCGAATTATCGAAGAAACGGGTATGACTTCGATGCGCGGTGGCAGGACGGATTGGCGAGCCGGCGCGAGAAGCGGATCATGGACTTCTATGTCGGCGAGGACGAGAGCGGGGATACCGTGTTCCGCGACGAACAGATCCTGGCGACGGAGCTGAAGAAGAAAGCCGGGTTCGGCAAGGGCGGGGAGAAGAATTTTCCGGGAATATTGACCGGGCTGCAGATGCAGACGTACCTTGTGATCTCGGATTTCCGGAGACGCGAGAACAAGCGCGGCGAAGAGTACGGCATGGCGGTTTCCATCCCGCTTCCGCCGGAGACGCTCTGGGGCTACGAGGCTGTGACGGCGGCGTATTCGGAGGACCCTGAGGTGTCGCGGGCAAGGATCGCGGAGCATATCCGGGCAATGTATCCGAACGCCTCGGAGAAGGACATCGACCGGCTGGTCGGAAAATGATCCCGAACACCTGCAAAGGCTTGTAAAAAAAGCAGTTCTATGCGATAATATAAGGACAATCCGGGAGAAAGCAGAGAAAGGAGCCGGCATAAAGCATGATCTATCTTGTGGAAGACGATGCGAACATTCGTGAGCTTGTGATCTACACGCTGCGGCAGTCGGGGCTCGAGGCCGAGGGGTTCGAGAGACCGTCTGAGTTTGCGCGCGCGTGCAGGGAGTGTTTGCCGCGCCTTGTTCTGCTGGATATCATGCTTCCGGAGGAGGACGGGCTTTCGATCCTGCGGCGGCTGCGGGCGAACCCCGCGACGAAGAAACTGCCGGTGATGATGCTGACGGCGAAGGGCAGCGAGTACGACAAGGTGCTCGGGCTCGACCAGGGGGCGGACGATTATCTGCCGAAGCCGTTTGGGATGATGGAGCTGCTGGCGCGTGTGAAGGCGCTGCTGCGGCGCGTGGAGGACACGACGGCCGAGGCGGAGTACGTGCTCGGCGAGCTGTATGTCTGCCCGACGAAGCATACGGTGACCGTGAACGGAGAGCCGGTGACACTCACGAAGAAGGAGTTTGACATTTTACAGATGTTCCTGGAAAACCGGGGTATCGTGCTTTCCAGAGACCGTCTGTTGAACACGATCTGGGGGTACGATTTCGACGGCGAGAATCGCACGGTCGACGTGCACATCCGGACGCTGCGCAGCAAGCTCGGTGCGGCGGGTTCGCATATCGAGACCGTCCGCGGCGTCGGGTACCGGATCGTATAATAGGGGGATGAAATGGGGATTTTCGGTACGTACAGATACCATGAACCGTGGGAGCCGGTTGACGAGGAAGTGGCAGCGCAGTGCGGGCAGCCGGCATATTCCCTGTTCATGGTGAAAAAAGAAATACGCGACGCGAAGGATCAGGTCCTGTACTATGAGGACGCGAAAGTTCTCTCGGTCCGCTACAAGACGGATATCTATGACGCAAAGGATCAGCTTGTCGCGCACTATGAGAGAGTGCCACTGTCGTGGCATTACCGGTATTACGTACAGATGAATGGCGGTACGGCGCTTGAGCTGTACAAGGATGGCAACGAGTTGATCATAGAGCCGGGCAGTTGGATCGTTCGCATGGATGGGTTCGCCGCCAATTGCACGCTGGTTGATGCGGAGGGCCGGGTGCTTGCATTTATCGGACAAAAGAAATGGAGTATGAGCGATCGGTACTGTATCGATGTTTATGAGCCGGAGGCGGAGCGATTTATTGTTGCGATCGCGGCGGTGATCCGATCGATCAACTATCAGGCTGACCTGGTTTACTGAGCGCGTCCGCACAGGAGAAGCAGGATTGAGAAGGCAGGGGAAAGCGTATGAAGGTTAAGGTTTTGCAAAATGTGTTTATCGTGGCGGTGGCGGTGTTCATCATCACCACGCTTGTCACGCTGTTCATCGAATACCGCTATGTCAGCTCGGAGCAGGAGAAGGAGTTCCGCGAGCAGGCGGAGTATCTGAGCGGCCTGATCGAGAAGTCCGGGACCGACGTTCTGCAGAATGCGGAGTCCACGAAGGATATCCGCCTTCGCGTGACGGTGATCAAGCCGGACGGAAGCGTCGATTACGACAGCCAGGAGGTTGCGGCTTCCCTGGAAAACCACGCCGAGCGCGAGGAGGTGAAGGAAGCCTTCGCAAGCGGTAAGGGCGAGAGCAAGCGGTACTCCGACACGCTGAAGCGGACGACATTTAACTATGCCGTGAAGCTGAACGACGGACGCGTGCTCCGCGTTTCCCAGGAGTGCTTTACGCCGGGACAGCTGGCGGTCCGGCTGATCTATCCCATGACGATCATTCTCGTGCTCGTGCTCATCTTCTCCGCGCTGATCGCTGCAAGGATCGGACGCAAGGTGACGGAGCCCATCGATGCGATCGACCCGTCCAACCCGGAGGTGCGTGACGCCTACCCCGAGCTGCAGCCGCTCGTGAAGCGTATTCAGGCGCAAAATCGTCAGCTCTTCGAGCAGATGAACGAGCTCAAGGAGGAGCACAAGAAGCAGGATACGATGCGCCGCGAGTTCACCGCGAACGTGTCGCATGAGCTCAAGACGCCGCTCACCTCGATCTCCGGCTACGCCGAGATCCTCGGTGCGGGCATGGTGGAGCAGAAGGATGTCACCCGGTTTGCAAACAAGATCCACGACGAGGCGCAGCGCCTCATCACGCTGGTCGGCGACATCATCAAGCTCTCGCAGCTCGACGACAAGGACGAGACTATCCTCTCGAACGAGCCGGTTGACCTGTACCGCGTCTCGGAGGAGATGATGTCCGTTCTCTCCGATGCCGCAGCGGCCAAGCACGTCAATGTGTTCCTGTCCGGAACGCATGAGGTGATCCAGGGCTCGCCGCAGATTGTCGGCGAGATGGTTTACAACCTGATCGACAATGCCATCAAATACAACCAGGAGGGCGGCCGCGTGCAGATTACCGTCTGCGACGAGGGCGAGGGTGCGATGATCTCCGTCCAGGACAACGGTATCGGCATTCCGCGCGCCGAGCTTCCACGCGTCTTCGAGCGCTTCTACCGCGTCGACAAGAGCCACTCCAAGGAGGTCGGAGGCACCGGCCTCGGTCTCTCCATCGTCAAGCACGGTGCGGCTTACCACGGCGCCAATGTCCGTCTCGACAGTGAGCTCGGCATGGGCACCAAGGTGACGCTCCAGTTCCCCAAGGCGGAGGAAGGACAGGAACAAAACGCATGACCGACAACTACCAGGTGCGCCGCGCGCAGCCGGAGGACATCCCCGGCATCTTAAAACTTCTCGTGCAGGTGGACATGGTTCACCACAACGCGAGACCTGACATTTTCAAAGGACCGGCCACCAAATACAACGCCGCCCAGCTGGCGGAGATCATCGCCGATGAGAAGCGTCCGGTGTTCGTGTGCGCAAGTGAGGACGGACACGTGCTGGGGCACGCATTTTGCGTACAGAAACAGACGCTCGGCGACCCGGTGCTGACCGAGACCCGCACGCTCTACATCGACGACATCTGCGTCGATGAGGCGGCCCGCGGGCAGCATGTGGGAACGGAGCTCTACAAGGCCGTGGTCGCCTATGCGCGCGAGCAGGAGTTTTACAACATAACGCTCAACGTCTGGAGCTGCAACCCGGGCGCACAGCGCTTCTACGAGAGCCTCGGGCTCGTGCCGCAGAAGATCGGCATGGAATATATCTTAAGGTGACAAGGGGACGGTTCTTTTGTCACCTTTTTGCGGAAAATGAGCAGCCGGGAAGACCGGCCGGAACGGAGGAGTTATGGCAGAGAAGGAATGGGACATGACCGTGCCCTGCGGGGACGGGATGATCACGGTCCGCGTGGGCGCGATCATCATGAAGAACGGGAAGATCCTGATGGTGCAGGGCGAACACGATGATTACCTCTACACGGTCGGCGGCCGCGTCAAATTCGGCGAGACGGCGGACAATGCCATCGTCCGCGAAGTGTGGGAGGAGACCGGCGTGCGGCTGGAGATCGACCGGCTCGGGTTTGTGCACGAGAACTATTTCTACGGGGACTCCGCGAGCAACCGGGGCAAGGTGATCTATGAGATCTCATTTTTCTACTACATGAAGGTGCCGGAGGATTTCGAGCCGGCGAGTGCGGATTTCCACGAGGGCGAGAGCATCGAGCATCTCCGCTGGGTCGCACCGGACGATCCGATCCGCAAATATCCGCTGTTCTTCAGCACGGAGCTGGTCAACCCGAGCGAGGACCTTAAGCATCTTGTGACTGACCAGCGCGTAAAGGACTGAGGGGCGCAGGGGGCGTGACAAAAGAACCGTCCCCGTGTCACGGAGGAGTACGATGGAGCAATACACAGTAACGGGAATGAGCTGTGCGGCGTGCCAGGCGCGCGTGGAGAAGGCGGTTGCCGCCGTCCCCGGCGTGACGGAGGTGTCCGTGAGCCTGCTGACCAACTCCATGGGAGTGGAGGGCACGGCGTCGCAGGAGGATATCGTGCGTGCCGTCGCCGAGGCGGGATACGGTGCGTGCTTAAAGTGCGGGGAAGAGGAAGCGCTGCGCGACCGGGAGACGCCGAAGTTAAAGAGGAGACTGATCCTGTCGGCGGCATTTCTCGTGATCTTAATGTACATCACGATGGGACACAATATGTGGGGATGGCCGCTGCCGGGCTTTTTGACGAAGAGCCACCAGGTGCTCGGGCTGGTGCAGATGGCGCTCGCGGGCGTTGTCATGGTCATCAACGGCAAGTTCTTCACGAGCGGTTTTACGTCGCTTCTGCACGGGGCGCCGAACATGGACACGCTCGTGGCGATGGGCTCCTCGGTGTCGTTTGTGTGGAGCACCTACGTGCTGTGCCGCATCGGCGTCCTGATCTCGCAGGGAGCGGCCGACGCGAAGGTGATGGAGCTCTACCACAACCAATTGTATTTTGAGTCTGCGGCGATGATCCCGGCGCTGATCACGGTCGGGAAAATGCTGGAGGCCATGTCGAAGGGCAGGACGACCGACGCGCTCCGAAGCCTGATGCGCCTCGCGCCGAAGACGGCAGTGCTGGTGCGGGACGGCGCGGAGACGGAGGTGCCGATCGAGGAGGTGCAGCCGGGCGACGTTTTCGTCGTTCGTCCCGGGGAGAGTATCCCGGTGGACGGCGTCGTTCTCGAGGGAGCGAGCGCAGTCAACGAGTCCGCGCTGACCGGCGAGTCCGTGCCGGTGGACAAGGCGGCGGGCGACCGCGTGAGCGCGGCGACCATCAACAGCGAAGGCTTTCTCACGTGCCGGGCAACGCGTGTCGGACAGGACACGACGCTCGCGCAGATCATCCATATGGTGAGCGATGCGGCGGCGACCAAGGCGCCGATCGCGCGGATTGCAGACAAGGTGTCGGGCGTGTTTGTGCCCGCGGTGATCGCGATCGCGGTCATCGTCACGGGAGGCTGGCTGATCGCGGGCAAGACGCTTGCGTTCGCGCTCGCCAGGGGCATTTCCGTGCTGGTGATCTCGTGCCCGTGTGCGCTCGGACTGGCGACGCCCGTGGCGATCATGGTCGGCAACGGCGTCGGCGCGAAGAACGGGATCCTGTTCAAGACGAGCGAGGCGCTCGAGGTTGCGGGCAAGACGCAGATCGTTGCGCTCGACAAGACCGGCACGATCACGTCGGGCGAGCCCCGCGTGACCGATGTGCTCCCGGCTGAGGGCTACACGAGGGAGACACTTCTCACCCGTGCGGTTGCACTGGAGCGAAAGAGTGAGCACCCGTTGGCGAAGGCGATCACGGCGAGCGCATCGACGGAGCATGTTCCCGCCGCCGAGGTGACTGATTTCACGGCCCTTCCCGGCAACGGACTGACCGGAGTGCTGGACAGCCACGTTCTTCACGGCGGCAGCGGCAAATACATCGGAGGCTTGGTGAAGATCCCCGAGGCTTTCGCGAAGAGCGCGGAAGAGCTGTCCGCGCAGGGCAAGACGCCGCTCTTCTTCGAGGAGGACGGGAAGCTTGCGGGTATCATCGCAGTCGCGGACACCGTCAAGGACGACTCTGCCGAGGCCATTCGGCAGATGAAGGGGCAGGGGCTTCGCGTCGTCATGCTGACGGGCGACAACGAGCGCACGGCAGCGGCGATCGGCGAGACGGCCGGTGTGGACGAGGTGATCGCGGGCGTGCTTCCGGACGGCAAGGAGGCTGTGATCCGCAAGTTGCAGAAATACGGGAAGGTCGCGATGGTAGGCGACGGCATCAACGATGCGCCGGCGCTCACGAGAGCGGACATCGGCATTGCGATCGGCGCGGGGACGGATGTGGCGATGGACTCCGCGGACATCGTGCTGATGAACAGCTCTCTTCGGGATGTCGCAGCATCGATCCGGCTTTCACGGGCAACGCTTCGGAACATCCACGAGAATCTGTTCTGGGCATTTTTCTACAATCTGGTCTGCATACCGATGGCGGCCGGATTGTTCGGCTGGACGATGAGCCCGATGCTCGGGGCCGCGGCGATGAGCCTCTCCAGCTTTACGGTGTGCATGAACGCGCTGCGGTTGAACCGGTTCCGCGTCTGCGACGCATCGCACGACAGAGCGAACGGCGGAAATGCTGTCATTTTCGAAAAGATACAGGAAGAAAGGAGTAATCCCATGACGATTACGATCAAGATCGAGGGTATGATGTGCCCTCACTGCGAAGCAAATGTAAAGAAGGCGCTGGAGGCGCTTCCGTTTGTCGAGAGCGCGGAGCCCAGCCACACGGCGGCCAATGCGGTCCTCACACTGACCGGCGAGTTTGACGAGGCGGCGGTCAAGCACACCGTGGAGGATAAAGGATACAAGTATCTCGGCGGCGAGTGATACATTTTCCGAAATAATGCTTGCATTCTTCGGAAAATGAGTGTATAAAGTGTATGCAAAACAGTGACAGGGGAGTCTGTGCGGACAGGCTGAGAGGAAGTTAGCGTACTTCGACCCTACAACCTGATGCGGATCATGCCGCCGTAGGTAGTCGTAATACGAAGCGTACCGGGAGGCATTGATCATGGGTCATGCCTCCTTTTTGCGCGCTAAGCGAGAGTCGTTCTGCCGCCGGAGGCGGCGGGGTCGTGCGATGAAATCTGCGGAAACAGAGTTTCCTCAGATTTCGGAGGACGAGACCGGAAGCGGCCGTAGGGCGCGACAGAACGACCGAGCGCACGTACACCGAGCGAACGGAGTTCGCGAGGTTGCGCTCGCAGGAGACGTCGCGTCAGTTCAATGTTTTCAATTCCTCCCTGATATAGAGGAAACAAATCCGCTTCGGCGGCGGACGGAGGGGGAGCGCCCTGCGTCTTGATCAGCAGCGATGGGAAGCCGTGTTCCGGCGTGAGAGGATGCCAGTAAGCATCGACCGAACTTCCGGCGAAGGCCCTCAGCGGGCTTTCGCTTCATTACGGAAACGCTGCGAAGATCAGCCGTTTCCGATATCGCAAAGGAGTGAGTTGTATGAAAAACAACAATCTGATGAAACTGACCATGGCGGGCATGTTCTGTGCGGCGGCCGTGGTGGGAAGCCTGCTTTCGTTCCCGGTGTTCGGCAGCAAATGCGCGCCGGTCCAGCACCTGGTCAACGTGCTCTGCGGCGTGCTGCTCGGACCGCTGTACGGCGTCGGGACCGCGTTCGTCGCGTCGCTGATCCGGAATCTGACCGGGCTCGGGACGCTGCTTGCGTTCCCGGGAAGCATGATCGGAGCGCTTCTGTGCGGGCTGGCGTATAAGAAGACGAAAAATATTCCCCTGACGGTCGCGGGCGAAATCTTCGGCACGGGCGTGCTCGGCGGTCTGTGCGCTTATCCGATCGCGGTGCTGTTCATGGGGAAGGACGCGTCGAAGGTCGCATTTTACGCATATATCGTACCGTTCTTGATCTCCACTGCGGTGGGCGCCGCGGTTGCGGGCGTCGTGGTCGTGAGCCTGAAGAAGGCCGGCATGCTGCGCACGATGCAGGAGACGATGGATGGCGACGGAGAGAAGGAGAAGGCTCATGTTCGGGAAAATGCTTGAGAATGTCAGGGCTGCAAGTCCCCTGATCCACAATATCACAAACTATGTGACGGTCAATGACTGCGCGAATATCCTGCTCGCGTGCGGCGGTTCGCCAATCATGGCGGACGACGCGGCTGAGGTCGAGGAGATCACGACGATCTGCGGCGGTTTGAACATCAACATCGGAACGCTCAATTCGCGCACGATCGAGGCGATGCTGATCGCGGGGAAGAAGGCCAATGAGCTGGGACATCCGGTTGTGCTGGACCCGGTCGGCGCAGGCGCTTCGAAGCTCCGAACCGAAACTGCGCTGAGGATCGTTCGCGAGACGAAGCTTGCGGTCATCCGCGGCAACATTTCCGAGATCAAGACGCTCGCGGCAGGCAGCGGGACCACGAAGGGCGTGGACGCCGATACGGCTGACGCCGTGACGGAGGAGACGCTCGATACGGCGGTGGCGTTTGCGAAGGCGACTGCGAGGACGCTCGGAACGATCATCGCGATCACCGGCGCGATCGACATTGTGACGGACGGAGAGAAGGCCTATTGCATCCGGAACGGTCATCCGATGATGTCAACGATCACCGGAACGGGCTGTCAGCTTTCGGCGCTGACGGCGGCGTACATAACGGCCAATCCGGAGAACATGCTCGAGGCAGCGGCAGCGGCGGTCTGCGCGATGGGCCTTGCCGGGGAGATTGCCTTCCGGAGACTGTCCGACAGGGATGGGAATTCAACCTATCGGAACTACATCATCGATGCGATCTTCCGCATGACTCCGGAGCAGCTGGAGAACGGCGCGAAGGCAGAGGTGCGGTGAAAGGAACGGACCTATGAAATGCGACAGAAAGACGATGCTCCTCTATGCGGTCACGGACCGCGCGTGGACGGGCAGACAGACACTCTATGAGCAGGTCGAGGCGGCGCTAAGGGGCGGCGCTACCTGCGTGCAGCTGCGGGAGAAGGATTTGCCGCAGGAGGAGTTTCTTGCGGAGGCGATGGAGATCGCGGCGTTGTGCCGAAGCTACGGCGTGCCCTTCTTCGTCAACGACAACGTGGACATTGCGATTGCCTGCCATGCGGACGGCGTTCACGTGGGGCAGGACGATATGGCGGCCGCGAAGGTGCGCGAACGTGTCGGCGAGGATATGATGATCGGAGTTTCCGCACACAGCGTGGAGGAAGCGGTCGAAGCCGTGCGCAACGGTGCGGACTGTCTCGGCGTCGGCGCGATGTTTTCAACCTCGACGAAGACCGACGTGGATGTGCTCTCAAAGGAGACGCTCGCGGCGATCTGCGCGGCGGTTGACGTGCCTGTCGTTGCGATTGGCGGGATCGGTAAGGGCAACATGCGCGAGCTCGCGGGCACGGGCGTGGACGGATTCGCCATCGTCAGCGCGATCTTCGGCGCAGACGACATCGAGGGAGCCTGCCGTGAGCTTCGTCAGATCGCGGAGGAGATCGTTGCGGCAGAGTCGGAGAGGTAAGAAGAGAACCGAAGAATAAAAAGTGAACCGAAGAATGTAAGCGCGGCGCCGTGCCGCGACTGACATAGACGGCGGCACACCGG
This sequence comes from Lachnospiraceae bacterium, assembly GCA_017551165.1. Lineage (GTDB taxonomy): Bacteria > Bacillota > Clostridia > Lachnospirales > Lachnospiraceae > ISDg. The sequence continues at coordinate 2,441 of JAFZMO010000067.1, read as the reverse complement.
GGGCACCACCTTGTGTCGCTTAGAATAAAACGATGCTGAACATGAAAGGAGCAACACATCATGAAGATGAAAACAGCATTGACCGTTGCGGGCAGCGACTGCAGCGGAGGCGCCGGGATTCAGGCCGATCTGAAAACGATGACCATGAACGGTGTGTACGCGATGAGTGCGATTACCGCGCTGACCGCGCAGAACACGACCGGCGTTCGTTCAATCCGGGAGACTGACCCGGAATTCCTGGGGGAGCAGATTGACATGATCTTTACGGACATCCGTCCGGATGCGGTGAAGATCGGCATGGTCTCCTCGACGGAGCTGATCCGCGTGATCGCGGCGAAGCTTCGGGAGTATAAGGCGGAAAATGTCGTCGTCGACCCCGTGATGGTGGCGACCTCCGGCTCGGTCCTTCTCAAGAGCGACGCCGTGGAGACACTGACGAAGGAGCTTCTCCCGCTTGCTACCGTGACGACGCCGAACATCCCCGAGGGCGAGATCCTCTCCGGGATGAAGATCGCGACGAGCGACGACATGGTCGCGGCTGCGCGCAAGATCGGCGACACCTACCACTGCGCGGTCCTCATGAAAGGCGGCCACAGCGTCAACGACGCGAACGACCTGCTGTACGCCGACGGTGAGATCACCTGGTTTTACGGCAAGCGCATCGACAACCCGAACACGCACGGCACGGGCTGCACGCTCTCAAGCGCGATCGCGGCCAATCTGGCCAAGGGCTTTGCGCTTCCCGAGGCGGTGAAGCGGGCGAAGGCGTACATCTCCGACGCTCTTTCGGCAATGCTTGATCTGGGACAGGGGTCCGGCCCGATGGCGCACGGATTTGCCCTGACCGGCGAGTATGCGAAGGAGGCGGAGTGATGAGTGAGAAACGTACCTCCGTCTTTGAAAACGGATTGATCTGGTTCGGCGCGGCGGTCTCCATCGCGGAGATCCTGACCGGTATGGAAACGTCGTCGCTCGGCTTTAAGAAGGGACTTCTCGCGATCCTCATCGGACACGGCATCGGCTGCGTCATGCTGTTTCTTGCCGGTCTGATTGGCGGCAAAGTCCGCGAGAGCTCGATGGAGATCGCAAAGCGGAGCTTCGGCTCGAAGGGCGGTCTGCTGTTCTCCATCCTCAACATCGTTCAGCTGGTCGGCTGGACCGCGATCATGATCTATGACGGCGCAGGCGCTGCCGGCGGGATCTGGGGCGCGAGCCGGACATGGCTGTGGTGCCTTGTCATCGGCGGCCTGATCGTTCTGTGGATCTTCATCGGCATTCAGAACCTCGGCAAAGTGAACACGGTCGCGATGTCTGCGCTGTTCATCCTCACCGTCATCCTGAGTTTCGTGATCTTCGGCGGCGGTGTCATCCACGAAATTTCCGGCGAGAGCATGTCGTTCGGCGCTGCGCTGGAGCTGTCGGTGGCGATGCCTCTGTCGTGGCTTCCGCTGATCAGCGATTACACGCGTGACGCGGAGAAGCCGGTCAAGGCGACGGCGGTCAGCGCGATCGTCTACGGGCTTGTCAGCTGCTGGATGTACATGATCGGTATGGGCGCGGCAATCTTCACGGAGGAGTCCGACCTTGCGCAGATCGTGCTGAAGGCGGGACTCGGCCTGGTCGGCCTTTTGATCATCGTATTTTCCACGGTGACAACAACGTTCCTCGACGCGTACTCGGCGGGCGTTTCCAGCGAGTCCATCTCGCGGAAAATGAAGGGCCGCATCGTCGGGATCATCGTCACGGTGATCGGTACCGCATACGCGATCGGCGCGATCCTTTGGCCGGACCGGAACCTGATGAACATCACGGATTTCCTGTACTTCATCGGGTCCGTATTTGCCCCGATGATCGCGGTGCAGATCGCGGATTTCTTCATCCTCAAGCGCACCGGCACGAAGAAGGCGTTTGAGTGGCGCAACCTGATCATCTGGGTGATCGGTTTCGTTGTGTACCGCCTCCTGATGCGCGTCGACATCCCGATCGGCAACACGCTGCCGGACATGGTGATCACGATGGCGTTGTGCGTGGTGACAGGGCTTGTGTTCGCTCGGAAAGAGAAAGAGAAAAACTGACAGGGCCGGTCGAAAGACCCGGGTCCTTCTACGGCGGGGATGTCCCCGCCGTTTTCTTTTCCCTGAAGCCGGTGCTTAAGCAGCGCTCTCGGCGAAAGAACAAAGGATTGAGACGCCCGCCCGAATGTGGTACAATAATAAGACAGGTACGATTTTCGGAGACGGAATCGATTGACAGAGGGGATGAGTGAGACTATGGAAAAGAATCTTACGGAAAATGAAACAGCATTTCGGTTGTCGGATCTTACCCGGTTTGACGGGATTGTCATCCAGTGTCACGACAACCCGGACGCCGACGCGCTGGCGAGCGGCTACGCGCTTCGGTGGTATCTTGAGAGGAAGGGGATCGCTGCGAGGTTTGTCTAC
>JAFZMO010000066.1 GCA_017551165.1 Lachnospiraceae bacterium | reverse complement strand
TGCATTGGCAATCACCAGTTTAGATCAAACGGACGGAAACGCAATGGCTTTTTTCGTTGGACTGGATATGGTTATTTCTTTTGGGCTCTGATTGGTCGCTTCTGTTGGTCTTATAGTGGCGATTTCAGTTGGGCTCTAACACCGGACTCAAAAGAAGATGATTTACTGTCCTACAAATTGCCCTCAAATGCTTTGAAACACTCCTGAATTGTGCTATACTTAAGTATCACTCAGACGGGAGGGGTGCGCCATGCCGAAAGGGACAAATCAGAAAATGAAATTGTACTATCTCTGTCAGATCATGATAGAGAAAACCGACGATGATCACATGATTACCATGCCCGAGATCCAGAAGGCTCTGGAGGCATATGGCGTGACCGCGGACCGGAAGAGTCTCTACGACGATCTGGATACGATGAAACAGCTCGGTATCGAGGTCATCGGCGAGAAAGTCGGCCGGAATTACTACTACCACGTCGGCGCCAAGAAGTTCGAGATCGCAGAGCTGAAGCTCCTCGTGGACGCGATCCAGTCCTCGAAATTCATCACTGAGAAGAAGTCCAACGAACTGATCAAGAAACTCACGAGCATGGCGAGCCATTATGAGGCGGAGCAGCTGCGCCGCCAGGTCTTCGTGCAGGGGCGTGTCAAGACCATGAACGAGAGCATCTACTACTTCGTGGACGATGTGCACCGCGCCATCGCGGACAATCGCCAGATCAGCTTTGAGTACATGCAGTGGAGCACCGACAAACGCATGGTGCCGCACCGCGAGCAGCCCTATCAGGTGAGCCCGTGGGCGCTGTCCTGGGACTCCGAGAACTACTACCTGATCGCCTACGACGAGGAGGCTGGCTACATCAAGCATTTTCGGGTAGACAAGATGAAGCACGTCAAGGTCCTCGAAGACAGGCGCACCGGACGCGACCAGTTCCGCGCGTTCAACCTCGCCCAATACTCCAAGATGAGCTTCGGCATGTTCGGCGGCGAGAAAACCCGCGTGAAGCTTGCCTTCCGCAATGACCTCGTCGGCGTCATGATCGACCGCTTCGGCCGCGACATCACCATCTACCCCTCCACCCGCACCGATTGGTGCGAAACCAGCGTCGAGGTGGCCATGAGCGACCAATTTCTCGGCTGGGTCTTCGCCCTCGGGGAAAATGTGAGAATCCTCGGCCCGGAAGAGGTGGTGGAGGAGTTTAAGAAGGAGTTGAATCGACTAAAGAAAATGTATTAACTCAGGAGGTGTCCAATGCCTATAGTTATTATTGTTCTTTTAATTGTCCTGATTGTTCAAACAAATCGATTGAGCAAAGCTAGAAAATGGGATGGACAGGAAGAGGGATATCGTGCGGTTCGGATAACATTGGCGGAAGATATAGATGCGGACCTAATTAATTATCTCGACAAAATTGACAACAAGAGTGTGTTCTTTAAACAAGCGGCAAGAGATTTTATTGAAGCGCAAGAACGTATTGAACGAGTGTTCAAAAAAACGAAAGACTGTAAAGAATAAGCATTAAGACGATGTTCGTTTTTATTCAAACGGTGGAACATCGTTTGTGCTAGTGGAACCGATAAGAACAGCTAGGATAAAGAAGCCTAAAACAGCATAAACAAAAACATAAAACAAACGATTTCATTGCCATCACACGAGGCATATGGTAAACTGATAACGTGAAATTCAAGACTGTAAAAGGTCAATTCCATTATATAGACGGGAGTCTCTGAACATGGCAGAGGAGATTAAAAAACAACTACGTGCAGGATACGAAACGGCTTATATTGATGGTTCGTTAGCAACGGACGTCACGTATAAGCCTAGTTTTGTTTCTAACAATCCTCGTGAGGGTCGAAAGGTCATTTCAACAATTGAAGACGAGCTGATGAAATGCGAGAGCTTTCAGATTAGTGTTGCGTTTATTACGGAAAGCGGTATTACACCTTTGTTGCAGACGCTTAGTGAACTGGAAAAGCGCGGTATTCCAGGGAAAATACTGACTACCGACTATCTTTGCTTCAGCGAGCCCAAAGCACTTAGAAAGCTTCACGAACTTAAAAATATAACAATCAAGATGTACGACACTGAGGCCGCGGCATCAGGTTTTCATACTAAGGGATACATTTTTAAGCGACAAGAAATATATCGCATCATTATTGGTAGTTCTAATATCACGAACAGTGCGCTGACTATCAATCGAGAGTGGAATACAAAACTCATTTCTACCGAGCAAGGGGAAGTCGCAGCAGAAATAATTGAAGAGTTTAACGAACTATGGAATAGCGAGTACGCGCGTGACTTTGATGAATATATTGATCGTTATTCCGAACGATATAATATCGTCAAAAAGCAGCGACAAATTGCCAAGAATGAGGATATCATTTCACTGGAAAAATACAATTTGCAGCCGAATTCCATGCAGACGAGATTCGTTGCGGGTTTGCGTAATATTGTTGATTCCGGCGAAGATCGCGCACTGTTGATCAGCGCAACAGGCACCGGAAAAACATATGCTTCTGCATTTGGTATGCGCGAACTCGGATTCAAGCGAGTCTTGTTTGTAGTGCATCGAAATCAGCTGGCGGTACAGGCAAAGAAATCATATGAGCGGGTGTTTTCCAATACAATTAGTATGGGGATCGTGAGCGGACGCGAATCGCTTATGAAAAACAAAGACAAAGCCTACGTTTTTGCGATGGTACAAACACTTTCTAAGGATGAGAATCTGCATGAGTTTGCTCCGAATGATTTTGATGCGATTGTTCTGGATGAGACACATCATAGTCCTGCGGCATCCTATCAAAAAATTATGAATCATTTCAAACCGAGGCTTTGGCTTGGAATGACGGCGACTCCGGATAAGAGAGATGATCATATCGAGGGAAGAAACGTATATGAGCTGTTTCATTACAACATAGCTCATGAGATTCGACTTCAGCAAGCCATGGAAGACAATCTTCTTTGCCCATTTCATTATTTTGGTATATCTGATCTTTCTATCATAGGCGATGACAGCGATGAAGTTCGTGATTTCAATATGCTTACAAGTGATGAGCGCGTGAAGCATATAGTGCAACAAGCAAATTATTATGGTTACAGCGGCGATAAAGTGAAGGGCTTGATTTTTTGCCGCAAGATAAAAGAGTCACAAGTTTTGTCGGAGAAACTGAATCATACAGTTAATCCCGCAACAGGACAGTTCTTTAGAACAATCGCTTTGAATGGAGATGCATCGGAAGAAGAACGTCAGGCAGCATTTGAGCGGCTTGCGGCAGATGATAATGATAGCGGCATTGAACCTCTTGACTATATTCTTTCTGTCGAAATACTCAACGAGGGTGTGGACATTATCGAGGTAAATCAGGTTCTGATGCTTCGGCCGACTGAATCGCCGATAGTGTTTATACAACAACTCGGGCGTGGACTGCGAAAAGCAGAGGGCAAAGAATATGTGGTAATCCTTGATTTTATCGGGAATTATAATAACAACTTTATGATTCCCATCGCATTGTCGGGGGATAGAACTTATAACAAGGACAATGTTCGCAGGTTTGTCATGGAAGGATGCCGTATTCTTCCAGGAGAATCTACGGTGCATTTTGATGAGATTAGTCGCAAGAAAATATTTGCGTCGGTTGATAATGCAAACTTTAGTGATATTCGCCTGATCAAGGAGAATTATACGAACTTGAAGAACAAACTCGGTCGTATTCCTGCGCTCCGAGATTTTGATGCATATGGCGAGATGGATGTACTTCGTATTTTCGATAACGGAAGTCTTGGTTCATATTACAAATTTCTGGTTAAGTACGAAAAATCGTACACGATCCGATTATCAAAAACGGAAGAAGAGATCGTCGAGTTTATTTCGAAGAAACTGGCAAGTGGCAAGAGAATTCAGGAATTACAGCTTCTAAAGCGTGTCCTCGCATATTCGAGAGAACTTGGAAGAATAGGCTTGTTTTCCGGACTTGTAAGCGATTTGGTTCCATATGGTAAGAGTATTAGTGAAAATCAGAAGGCATGTATTGCAAATATATTGACAAACGAATTTGCTGCTGGATCGGGCAAGAAAACATACGCAGAGTGCGTTTTCATCGAAAAGGACGAAGACGATTATCGGCCTACATCAGAGTTTATAAACATGCTCTCTAACGAAGATTTTTATAATATCGTTGAGGAGCTAATTGAATTTGGTATCAGCCGGTATGAGCGTGACTATAGCAATGTTTATGGCGACACCGATTTGGTATTGTATCAGAAGTATACTTATGAGGATGTGTGCCGACTGTTGAATTGGGAAAACAACGAAGTTCCGTTGAACATTGGTGGCTACAAATATGATCGCAAGACGAAGACGTTTCCTGTTTTCATCAATTATGAAAAGGCGGACGATATCAGTGATACGACTAAGTATGAAGACCACTTTGTTAATCGGCAGATGTTGATTGCTATTTCCAAATCCGGTCGCAGTCTGGAATCGGAGGACGTTCAGAATTTCTTGTATGCAAAAGAACGAGGAATTCGCGTTGAATTGTTTGTTCGTAAGAACAAGGACGACAAAATATCAAAAGAGTTCTATTACCTCGGAGGTATGACAGCAAGTGGTCGAGCTGAAGAGTTCACTATGACCAACACTGATAAAAGTGCTGTCGAGATCGAGTGGATTTTGGACGAGCCGGTCCGTGAAGATATCTACGAATATATCGTAAATGCGTAACAAAAAGGAGCAAGTTATTATGGAAGTATACACCGTTACAGCAATAACGGAGGCTGATTACGGATGTGAGGAAACAAACCGAAGAGAGCCGATGGCATTGTTAAAATTGTTGCCGTTGCGTTCTGAGGGAGATAGTGAACGACATGTGGAAATAGCAGAGAGTGTATTGTCGGATCAAGGTATTGCGGAAGGTAAGAAGGTGTGCTTCGCAATGGATGGAGGCATTCGCAAATATGTTCGTGTTGTGGCTGCAGTCATTCGAGACCGAAAACATCACGGAAACCGCATTTTTGCAACAGCACGCGGATACGGGGAGTACAAGGGCTGGTGGGAGTTTCCTGGTGGAAAAATTGAAACCGGTGAAACACCGCAGGAAGCTTTAAAGCGTGAGATCTGGGAGGAATTGGCAACTAGAATTTCTGTTGATGAACTTATCAAAACTATTGAGTATGACTATCCTAAGTTCCATCTATCCATGGACTGCTTTTGGGCAGACATAGTAGAAGGGCATCTTGAACTTAAGGAGGCTGAGGATTCAAGATGGCTCGCTATGGACGAACTCGATCAAGTGAATTGGTTGCCTGCGGACCAGGAATTGATAGATAGCATTGAAGTAGCTAATGCGAGTGCGACTAGAACAACAATAGAATACTATGACAATAACGCGGCAGCTTTCGTGAAAGGCACGTTGGATGTTGATTTCGGATATGTGCAAGACAAATTTGCCACACTGTTAGAGGAGGGAGCTCATATCCTTGATTTCGGATGTGGATCCGGGCGAGACACAGAGTATTTTTCTAATAAGGGCTTTCGTGTGGATGCAACTGATGGGTCAGCGGAGTTGTGCAAAATAGCGACGGAATATACTGGCATACCGGTGCGGCAAATGCTGTTTTCACAACTTGATGCGGTAGATGAATACGATGGGATCTGGGCATGTTCGTCAATCCTACATTGTCCAAAGGCAGAGCTTACGGATGTGTTTCACAGAATGATCCGCGCAACAAAAAATGGCGGAATCATATATGCGTCTTTTAAGTACGGCACATTCGAAGGTGAGCGGAACGGAAGATACTTTACGTATTTTACGGCGGAATCGTATCATGAGTTCTTACTGGATTATCCGGAACTGAGTATTATCGAGGAGTGGGTTTCAGCAGATGTACGGCCCGGGAGGGGCGATGAGAAATGGCTGAATATAATCTTGCGAAAGCAGGCTTGACACTGAGTGTTGATGAGACATACAGAAATCTGCTTGACATCGAAAGCTTTGGCCAGATGCTTAAGGATCCATCATATAGCTACAAGTTTTACTGGCTGGAAGCGATTGTGAAATTGATCTCTGAGGGCGTGGAGAAGACGACATTCAATGATATTATTGATGAGATGATCTGCAACGCGTGGTATTCCGTACGCGAGTTCCATATTCATCTTAGTGGAATGCCTTCCGACGGGATCGTCAAGGACGGAGTGGAGCGTGCTGTAATCGCACTCTCAGAATTGAGTGGCCTTTCTGCAAACGCATCCAAGGTTGAAGTCAAAAACGCAATTAAACAGTTCGAACGTGAATTGAAGCCTGTAAAGGAACAACTCACCAATATGGTACCATATCGAGCACTTGCGGGCTTTTTTCAGCGAGACGGTTCGATGGTAAACTGGGAAAGCACCAAGAGGTTGACATCATATATCGAAACGGTCAATCGTGAAGTTGTATTACTCCCGTATACACTTGGTGAGTCAAGTCGATTGAAGAAGGAAGTTGTCTTCCATCCCGCGTGGATGAGGTTGATTCAGGATAACACCGTAGCCATTCTCGGTTGGATCCAATTTGAAAAGGTCCGATGGCTTCAGAACAACAATCCGGAGGTACCGGGGCTCGTATATAAGCTTGCGCCTATGGATGAAAAAATGCGCAAACTTGGTCGCGTGCGGAAGCTCTGGGAAGGCATTTTGGAACTAAGTGAAGTGAAGGACGTTTTCACAGGCGAGCAAGTGACAGCGGATGGTTATGACGTTGACCATTTTATACCGTGGTCGTTCGTGATGAACGATGAACTGTGGAATTTGATGCCAATGGATTCCTCCTTGAATTCAGCAAAAAGCAACCGGCTGCCGCTGTGGGATCCGTTCTTTGAGAAATTTGCCGAGAACCAGTATTTGATGTATGGGTTTGTACATGAGATGCCGGGGATTCACAAGCTTTTCGAAGCCTGCTACAGGGACAACTTGCATTCCATTTGGGCCGGCCAGGAACTGTATCGGAAAGGGAATTCCAAGGAAGTGTTTTTCGGAATCCTTGAGAAGAATATGCAGCCTGTTTATGATTCTGCAAGGCGGCAGGGGTATGAGGTTTGGAATAAATAGTAAAGAATGTAATACAATCATAGGTGGTGTTTGACGCACTGTCACATCATTACGTGACGAGAGGTGGAGTTGATATGAGAAACCAAAATGATTATGATGATAATGACGATGATGAAGTAATCGACTATGCCAAGTGGAACAGAAAGACACGTTTAGCTGATTGGCGCATATTTGCTGTTCTAATGATGTTTATTGGCATATTTGCAGCAAGCATGTTTACCGGTAAAGAAGGGGCATCGTTGTTTAGTGCATTGTTTGGTAAAATCGTGTCAGTACAATTCGTATTGGCGCTTGCGTTCTATACCATTTGGGGCATTAATTTGTTTAAGGTGATTAATTGTCGAGGCTTTCGTTGCGTGACAACTAGCGGAATATGGTTCATGGGCTATCCAATAGTGCTTATTCTTTTGTCTCGTATTGTTGTGACGTTTGAAGTATGGTTGCACTCTAGAAAAACAATTAAAGCTGCATGGGCTGAAGTTAGGTCTTCTGTTAATTTGGGACGAGGCTTGTCAATTATCATCATAATTGGACTGATTCTGTTGTTCATGGGAATTTGCTTCTCGGCGCAACAGGAAGTTGCAGAGAAAAAGAAACGTATTGAACGTCTTTGATAGTTGGAAAAACTAAAGGGAGAGACCATCATGTCCACAATCACAATCCAAAAAATCGGCATCACCCAACTCGCCACTGACGCCGTGGTCAATGCTGCAAACTCCGGTTTGCGGCACGGTACCGGCGTGTGCGGGAACATTTTCCATGCCGCGGGCGTTGCGCAGATGACGGCTGCGTGCAACAAGATCGGTGGCTGTGAGGTCGGGGCTGCTGTGATCACGCCGGGGTTCAATTTGCCGGCGAAGTATGTGATCCATGCGGTCGGGCCGATCTATTCCGATGGGAAGCACAATGAGGCGAAGCTTCTGTACAGTGCATACAAGCAGTCGCTGTTGCTGGCGAAGGAGAACGGGCTGCATTCCATCGGTTTTCCGCTGATCTCGGCCGGTATCTTCGGGTATCCGAAGGAGGAGGCATGGCAGAAGGCTTTGGAGGCTTGTCAGGATTTTCTGGTGGCCAATCCGGACTATGAGATGGACATTGTATTTGCCGTGCTGGATGATACGATCAAGGCGATTGGCGAGCGGTTGCTGGCGGATATGGGCCGGAAGGCTGAGCCTGCGCGAAAGAAAACCGGCATGAAACTCTACGACATTTCCCAGGAAGTTTTCTCCTGTGCTGTGTACCCGGGCGATCCGAGTCCGGAGCGGGAGGTTATGTTGAGCATTGCGGACGGGGCTGTGTGTAATCTGACGGCGTTTCGGATGTGCGCGCACAATGGGACGCATGTGGACGCGCCGTTTCATTTTCTGAATGACGGGAAGAAGATCGATCAGGTGGATCTTGCGCGGTTTGTCGGGTTCGCCTATGTCGCGGAAGCGGAGGGCGAGGTCACAGCGGACGTTGCGCGGAGGATCCTGAAGGAAGCGCGGGAGTGCGATGCCGAGGCCGCGGAGCGGATCCTCGTGAAGGGTAAGGCGACGGTTACGCTCGAGGCTGCGAAGGTGTTCGCGGAGGCCGGGATCAAGTTGTACGGCAACGAGTCGCAGACGGTCGGGCCGGAGGATGCGCCGATGCAGGTGCATCTGACGATGCTCGGGGCGGAGATCGTGCTGCTGGAGGGCATCCGGCTTGCGGGGGTGCCGGTCGGGAAGTATTTGCTGGACACTGCGCCGATCAACCTCGGCGGCGCGGACGGGGCGCCCTGCAGAGCGATCCTGATCGCGCTTGATGACTAAATGGAGGTGGACTTATGTTGGCGGTTGGAACACAGGCTCCGGAGTTTACGCTTCCGGACCAGGACGGCAAACTGCATTCGCTCGCGGATTACCGCGGGAGGAAGGTGATCCTGTACTTCTACCCGAAGGACAACACGTCGGGGTGCACGAAGCAGGCGTGCGGCTTCTCGGAGCGCTATCCGCTGTTTCGCGAGCGCGGCGTCGAGATCCTCGGTGTCAGCAAGGACAGCGTGGAGTCGCACCGGAAGTTTGCCGACAAGTTCGGCCTTGCGTTTACGCTGCTGGCGGACCCCGAGCGCAAGGTGCTCGAGGCGTATGACGTCTGGAAGGAGAAGATGAACTACGGCAAGGTCACGCTCGGCGTGGTGCGCACGACGTACCTGATCGACGAGAACGGCGTGATCATCCGCGCCGAGGAGAAAGTGAAGGCGGCGGACAATCCTGAGGATATGATGCAGGTAGTCGATCGTCTGTGACGGAGGTGCGTATGCAGGTTTTGCTTGATGACATACCGACCAGGCCAAGCGCGTACTGGAAGAGGCACTCACATGTCTTCCGCAAGGACGAGTATGAGTGTGCCGCGTGCCACAAGATGTACTTCGAGACGCCGCGGATCTGCCCGAATTGCTCCGCATTCATGGAGTATTGCATCGATGACTTGCTGGGGAGATGGAAGGATGCGGAGGACGAATAGACAAGCATGTGATAACTAAGTTCTACTATTGTAGAATTATGTTGTGGGATTACACGATGGGGGACTGAATCAAATGAAAAAGACTGTATTACTGACGTTATTGTTATGCATGGCGTTGCTCGTCGCCTGCGGCAAGGAGCCGGAGAAGCCGGCGGAGTCGCCGACGTCCACTCCTGCGGGGGAGACCACGCCGGTCGCGACCGAGACGCCTGCGGGCGAGCCGACGAAGGATGTCACGCCGACGCCCGGGGAGACGTTCGGGCCGCCCAATTATGAGACAGTCGGGAGGGACGACATTTTCCGAATTCCCGTGAAGGAGCTCGAGGAGGGCTGGGTGCCGGTCATCTGGAGATGCTCGGGCGAGTACGTGCTGCTGTGGCTGACCACGCCGGACGATGCGCCGGAGGAGAAGACGGTGCTCGTGCTGATGCATCCGGACGAGAACACGGAGCAGCGCAAGCTGACGCTCGATTTCAGCTCCTACGATCCGATCCTTCTGTCGGACGGCACGGTGGTCCTCTCGGATCTCATGGCGATGTCGTATCGCGTGTATGACTCCACGTTTACGGAGAAGTATACGCTTCCGTTCCAGGGAGTTCCGAGTTCCTCGGTCATCGGTGTCTCCGAGGCCGGGCTTGTGCTCTCGCAGGATGGAGCGGCCGCGAATCTGGCGGCTATGGAGCGCGGGGAGAGTGAGTGGATGTGGTTCTACTATCCCGTAGCGTGGCAGCAGGCCGGCCTCACGTTCCCGAAGGTGGACGTGAAGGAGAAGGAGGAGTTCCGCCAGGGCAGCGTTCTGTGCACTTCCCTGGAGCGTCAGTCGGACGGTGGGGCTTCCTTCCGCGAGTTCCGCCTGTACGATGTGGTGAAGCAGGCCAAGTCGGCGGTGCTTCGCGATTCGGACCTCGGTACCGGCGCGTATGTCACCGCGTGCGGTATTCTCGGCGAGGACAAGGTGCTGCTCGTGTCGTCGAAGGACGGCGGCCGCGAGCTTCTGATGTGGAAGTCCGGCGGCATGACCGAGTCGATCGAGAATTATATCGACCTGACGAAAGGCGACACGGCGCTTACGAAGAGCCTGGACTCGCTGCTCGCGAAGGTGTCCGATGCCGGCGTCGTGCTCGAGCGCGACTGGGACGACCACTACGGCGCATACGAGTCGTTTGACGACTATATCGGGCTGGTCGAGACGGCGTACACGTTCCTCGCTGCGGCGAAGACCAACCCCGACGTGCTGAAGTCCGCTTCCGGCGAGGCCGTTCATGCGGAAAATGTTCACAACAACGACAAGGCGGATGTCACGTTCAACAAGTACGTATTTTCCAAATTCTATCTCAAGCAGTTCGGCGAGGAGCGCCGGGATACGTTCTTCCGCTTCATCGATGCGCTCTACGCCGGCGAGGACCGCTTTGAGTGTCCGGACGACGCCTCGGAGCAGTGGTGCTGCAACCTGTTCGCGTCGTACTTCTTCCCGCTGGCGGAGCCGTTCATCTCGTGTGAGTATGCCGGCGACGGCTGGGCGAAGATCATCTACAAGGAGTCGAAGGAGGAGTTTCAGGGGCGCCTCCGCGATTTTGAGAAACGCATCGTCGATCTCCTCAACAATGCGATCGAGGACGACTACTCCGATTTTGAGAAGGCGCTCGCCCTGTACGAGTACCTGACGGAGACGATCGAGTACGATGTGCAGATGGCGGAGGCGGTCGCCAACGGAACGCCGTATTCCTCAGGGGATCCGTTCGATGTCGGCGAGGACTTCTGGGACTGGAGCACCGAGAGATCGGCGTACCGCGTGCTGATCAACAATCGCGGCATCTGCTCGGAGATCGCGGCCCTGTACCAGTACCTGCTGCTGCAGTGCGGCATCGACGCGGAGTGCTGTGAGGCGGATGCTGCCGACGGCGGGATCGGGCATTCGTGGAACATCATCCGCCTGGACGGCGTGTGCTACCTGCTCGATGCGACCTGGGGCATCACCGAGTCGCACACACCGAGCCTCAAGTTCTTCCTCTTCACGGACGAGGTGCGCGTGGCTGACGGCTACCTTCCGGAGACCTTCGACGTCGGCATGTACGACTTCCTGGTCAACCGCGCGAAGGAGGGCTACATCGCCGAGGATGAGCGCTACAAGGACCTGTGGGGCGGCCGATACGTCGCGATCGACGAGTCCGAGAAGTGCATCTTCTACCTCGATGGGGACGGTGTGATGCAGAGGTTTACGTACGGAAAATGAAGGAGCGTTGCTATGAATAAGAAAACGTTTCAACGAAATTTGCACAGGGCCGGCTTCTTGCCGGCCTTGTTGCTTTGCCTTGTGCTGTGCTTTGGCTGCGGCAAGGAGAAGAATGCGACGGTCACGCCGACCGAGAGCGGCGAGGTTACGGCGAGTGTGACAGGCGGTGAATTGCAGAGCCCGACGGCCACTCCGACGTCGACGGTTTCCCCGACGCCGAAGGCGGACGTTGCGAAGATAGGTTACGAGACGTACCTTCGCAAGGACCTCTACAAGATCCCCGTCGGCGAGACGAAGGACGGCCGGACCGTTAAGGACGCTCGCTTCGCGGGCGAGTACGCGCTGCTGCGGTATGTGCCGCAGAGTGAGGAGAGTCAGAACGGTGAGGCTGGTGACACTACCGGTGCCGATAATGCCGCCGACAACACGTTTGTCCTGATCTGTCCGGCGGTAAATGCTGACCAAAACCGTTTGGCGCCCGAGTTCAAGGTCCGTGCCTTCGACGTGCTCGCGGACGGCACCGTGTTCCTGGAGGAGTCCGGCTCGGGTACCGTTCACGTCTTCGACAGCACGATGACCGAGCTTCGGAGCATCCCTTCGGCGGGCAAGCGCACGAAGGTGGTCGGCTTCGCGGAGGACGGCACGATCTGGTCCGTGGACATCGCGCAGGCAAAGCTCATGGCGACCGATATCAAGGGCGAGTCGCTCGGGGATTTTCCGTACACGAAGGGCCTGGTGGTCACCGACTACATCGGGCGCAAGGGCGACCGCGATTGCTTCCGGATGGCGACCGGCTCCGATGATGACGCCGTGATCAGCTACCTGTACATCTCTGTCGCGGACGGCGAGACCATCATACGCGATGTCGCAGATGAGGACCTCGGATACGCATGGACGCGTGAGGAGGAGATCTACTTAGTCGGAGATCGGCACTTCCATTATTCCGATGCGCTGTGGGTCTTACATGATCCCGGTTACGGCACACAGGGCGTAGCGTTCCTCATGAGCGCGCCGATGGAGAAGGCCGTGCTGATCGATGGCGATCGCTTCTGCGGCAGTTTTTGCGCCTGGGACGGAGACACCGTCATAGCGCAAACGTACCGCCTGTACAACCTGGAGAGCCGCGAGGTCTCGGGCGCTCTGCCCGACGCGGAGCTCGGTGAATTTGACGCATTTGAGCTGAAGGGGATCATCGGCGACGGCCTGCTGTTCAACATCCGATACAAGGACGACAGCGAGGACCTGCTGCTTTGGGCGCCGGGTGCGGATTGGGAACCGATCCTCGGCTTTTTCGACTTGACGAAAGACAATCCCGTGGCAGTTCTCGATGAAGAGCTCAAAATGCTGCAGGAGCAGTACGGCATCGTCATTACGCCCGACCGCGCGGCAGACGGCGGGACTCTGCCGCTTGGGGACATGCTTGCGCAGATGGAGACGGCGGCCAGATTCCTAGTCGCGGCGCGGACCGGCAACGATGCGGTCAAGTCCTCCACCGGTACGATCCATCCGGAAAATTACCGCAACAACGACGGGGCCCACTACATCTTCAACCCGCACGTGATTTCGCCGTTTTTGGAGCGGGAACGGGAAGGGGCGAAGGAAACATTTTTCGCATTCATCGATGCGTTACGAGCCGGCGAGGACAGCTTCGCGTGCCCCGATGAGGAGACGATGGAATGGTGCGGCAACATGCTTGCCCACTATTGCTTCCTGATCGCGGAGGACTACGCGTACGGCGTGTACGTCGGCGACGGCCATGCGAAGATCAACTACCGCGTCACCAAGGAGGAATACCTGCAGAAGGAGCGCGAGTACGAGGCGCTGATCGAGGCAATCCTAAACGACGTCCTCGAGGACGATTACACGGACCTGGAGAAGGCCCTTGCTCTCTACGAGTACATGACGGAATACTGTATCTATGACATGGACAAGTTGTTTACCATGATGAGCGGAGCGTCGTACGGAATCACGCAGACGGGCTACAGCGTTCTGCTGGGTCGGAAGGGCGTGTGCTGGGAGATCGCGAGCCTGTACGCGTACCTGCTGATGCAGAGCGGCGTCGGAGCGGACGTAGTCATCGGCGAACCGACGGACCCGGACGCGGAAGGCCTACACGCGTGGGTGTACCTTGAGCTCGACGGGACAGGCTACCTGATCGACCCGACATGGGGCATCAACAGCTTCCGCAGCCCCGACATCGCATACTTCCTCTTCACGGACGAGGTGCGCGAGACGCGCGATCATTACCGCACGTCCACCGTACAGATCGCCGGCCTCGGTCCCAACGAGGCCCGCGCAAAATACTCCTTCTACGCCACCGACGACCACTTCAGCCCGATCTGGGAGGGCTGGTTCGTCGCCTTCGACGAGGAGGCCGACGCCATCTACTACGTTGACTACTACGGCGTGCTGCAGAGGTTCGAGTACGGAAAGTGAGCCAGGGGGAGACAGGGGGACGGGGTTAGTGGCTCATTTATATAACAGACAGTTGAGGGTGAACACCAATGAAGAAGAGGTTACTTATCGCGGTGCTTGCAATTCTCGCAATCTGCGCTTTGGCCGGCGTGTGTGCGCCGGCAGGGAGTGGGTCGGGCGGGAAGAAACGACAGGACAAGGTGCAGATCAAAGTCTTGATCCTTCCGAAGTTCGAGGTCGGTCAGATGACGGGCGATACAGCGGGTGAGGCGCAGTATTATTATGAGGCATATGTCAGGGGCGGCGAGGAGTATACGATCGCCGGAGTTCCCGACAGCAGTCGGCTGTATGTCAAGGACGGGATCGCGCTGTACCTCACCGGAATGGGCAAGGTGGACTCCGCGCTCAATACGGCGATGCTGCTCTCGGATGACCGGTTCGATTTTTCGAATGCATATGTCCTGTCCACCGGTTGCGCCGGCAGTGCGGTGGGATACGGCGTCATGGGCGATGTCTTTGTGCTGACGGCCACCGTGGATTATGATCTCGGTCATCACGCTGATCCGCGCGAAATGAAGGAAGTAAAAGACGTAACGTGGTTTCATGAAAATGATCACGACAATCTGTCCGTCGTGAAGCTGAACGCCGATCTGACGGGCCGCGTGTACGACCTTGTAAAGGACGTGAAACTTGAGACAACGGAGAAAACCCGCCGCTACATGAGGGACGCATTTGCAGGGGAGGCGTGGGCTGACCGGGAGCCGCAGGTGTTGCGCGGGACCGGAGTCACCGGCGACAATTTCTGGAAGGGCCGGTACGACCATGCGAATGCGCTTGCGAAGGTTGAGGCGTACGGGTGTGCGGATCCCTTCGCGACAACGGAAATGGAGGATATGGCCGTCACGAAGGTGATACAGCGTTTCGGACTGCTTGATCGCTACATCATCCTCCGGGACAGCGTGAACATAGACATCTTCATGGACGGCGACTCTCCGGAAACCCTCTGGGATGCCGGCTTTGAGGAGCGCGCCACCCGCGACGATCAGGGCGAAGTGCTCGACATTTTCGACACGGCCATGAGAAACAACTTCAAGGTCGGGAAGGTCATCATTGACGCGATCCTGAGCGGTGAGCCATGAGCCATGGGGACGGGGTTTGTGGCTCATTTCGGGGAGCGATAAGTAAAGCAGAAAAAGCGAGGCCGGCATACACCGGCCTCGAATTAATTCATATGAGTTTGTCTCGATCGCGAAGGTTATGCAGTACCCTTCGAACTTCCATGATTTTCTTTTGGGGCCCGTTTGGAATGACCACATAGTATATCGTGTAGTTTTTTAAATATATTCGATAGTAAGGGTGGGCTCGCTCCTTCCGTGAATGGTATGGTTCATAGGCCTCTGCATTCGGTAGCCTTTCCAAAATGGCTGCTTCAATTGTATCCAACAATTCGTTGGCGGCTTTCGGATTACATAAGACATCGGAAATATACATGACTTGCTCTTCCAGATCATCATAGAACATCGGAAGATAACTTAAAGAGTATGTGTCACTACTCATCAATCTTTCTCCTTAGCCGGCCAAACACTTCATCGTGAGTCATTCTTTCTGAGTTGGATTCTGCAAATCGGTCTGCATCGTCCAGTGCCTGCTCAACATTGCGTATCAGTCGGGAATAAGCTTCTATGCTCATTACAACCATAGATCCATAGCCATTTTTCGTTAAGAACACAGGATCTCCTCCACTTACTGCTTTTTCAATATCTGCGAATCTATTCCTTAAGTCGGAAACGGGTTTGATCGTTATCATATGGGCCTCCTTAAATGACAAAATCACATCATAACTTTATCGCAATAGTATCATAATAATGATATCATGTCAATGATCTCGCCCATAGTGCAAGAATACTAAAAGATCAATTGAAAATCTATTGGCAAACCATACGAGAAATCAGAGCGTGATTCTACCGTTCAGCAATTGCTATTTTATTTTTCTTTGTTTTTGGTGAGCAACCTTCCAAAATCGATGCGTGAAATTTGTTTATGTTGTTGAAACCACGGTTTTAGCACACCCCCCGTCCCCAGGGCTCACCACAGATTGTTCATAGTTTCGTCAATGTTTTGTTGCTTTAAAGCGGTATACTGTGTGGGTACGTAAAAAAGCCCAATATACGGGCTGATTAAGGGGGAATTATTCACCGTGAAAAGAGGAAAGAAACTGCTGTCTTTGCTTCTGATCCTTGCGATGGTTGTCACAATGGCAGCCTGCGGAACAGAGAAAGACACAAAGAAGAACGAAACAAAAGTAACACCGACTTCCGCACCGACAGAGGAGGCGAAACCGACAGCAACCGCGACTCCGACGGAGGAACCGACGCCGACACCGACGAACACTCCGACGCCTACGCCGACGGTGGAACCGTGGCCGGCGAAGAACTGCGAAATTCTCTTCCCGGAGAGAGAGCTGTACCATTACGATATGGATCTTCTGCTGGATCCGGAGAACAGAACGGTCGGCGGCCATGTAGTTTTTACGTTCTATAACGATTCGAAAGACAGCTGGAATGAGCTCTGCCTCAGAGATTACTCGAGCCATTTCATCGATGCGAAGACGGCCGGCTATGACCCGAAGCGTTATACTCCGAACGGCGCGCTGACCGAGATCGCCAATGTGAGTGACAGCCGCAATGAAGGAACTCTCGACGTTGAGCGTGACAAGGATGCTTCCGTCGTCTGGCTGAAGCTGAAGACGCCGCTCGCTCCCGGCGAGAAGATGACGCTTACGTATGATTTTACGGCCAAGATCCCGACGGTGCCGGATCGCTATGGCGTATACGAGGATGTTTACAACGTAACGAACTTCTATCCGATCCTTGCGGAGTATGACAAGAACGGCTGGTCGCATGAGGGCTTCATCAACTGCGGCGAATGCTTCTATTCCGAGGTTTCCGACTATGATGTGCGCCTCACGGTGCCGAAGGGTTACCTCGTTGCCACAACGGGAACGGAATCGGACAAGAAGGAGGAAGGGGATAAGGTCGTTTATACGCTGAAGGCCCCCTGCGTGAGAGACTTTGTATTTTCCGCATCAGACCAATTCGTCGTACACGAGGCCGACTATGACGGCGTTCACGTAAAATTGATGTACAACAAGAAGCTGGATTCGGAGATCATCTGGTCGGTGGATTCGCCGATCAAGATTGACATGTCCGATGCTGCCGCTGCAACCATGGATGCTGCGAGGGATTCATTGGCGGCTTTCGGAGAAGCACTCGGCCGGTACCCGTACGACGAGCTTGACATCGTGATCGCGAAGATTGACGCCGGCGGAATGGAGTACCCGAACATGATCATCATTACCGACGACGAGATCTACCCGATCGGTGTTTTCAATTATTCGGATGATATGCAGGGTGACAAGGAACCGGATGCGAAGGATTTTACGCCTTCCTTCGAGCAGCTCACCACCTGCGTCGCGCATGAGATCGGACACCAGTGGTTCATGGGAATCGTCGGAAGCAATTCCGGTATGGAGCCGTGGCTCGATGAGTCGATCACATCCTACACCGAGCTGATCTATGAGGAGTACCTCTGGGCGAAGAGCGGCAAGGGCGATAAGCCGATCTACCTGATGAGACACAGCCGGCAGACCACCGATCTCTGTGATGTCACGCAGCTGAAGTATATGATGCAGCGAGGCATGATCCCGCTGAACCAGTCCTACTACGAATTCAAGGAGGACTCGGATTACATCTCGGCGATCTATCAGGAAGGTCAGACGACCCTCTACCAAATGGAGGAGATCCTCGGCCACGATGAGTTCCAATCGGTGCTCCGCGAGTACGTGAGACGCAACGCATTTACGAACTCCACGACCGCCCGGTTCTTCGAGGTTCTCTTCGAGTACGCGGGCCATGACAACGCGGACCTGAACAAGCTGATTGACAACATGTTCGATCTGGACAGAGCGAAATAAACCGTTTGTCGCGAAGGCATCCTCTTCGGAGGGTGCTTTCTTTTTGTCTCATTCGGAAAATGTTCCCTTTGTTCTTGCAAAGGCCTGCATAGTTTGGTACAACAACAGTAGGACTTAAGGAAGATTTGAGAAATACACTAATGGGGGGCGCCTCACAGTAGGCGGAATTGAACATGGAAAATGAAAAGAAACGAATCTCAGGCATTGTTTATGTCATCGTATCGGTTGTTGTAGTTGCAGCAATTGCGACGGGAATTGTGTTGTGGAAGAATTCCGAGAAGCCGGGCTCTTCCTCAAATGGGGTAACGGCGACTGTAACGCCAACGCCTACGGCAGAGCTCACACCGACGGCAACACCGACGGCGGAGCCGACGAACACTCCGACGCCGACAGGAAGCGAGGAAAATAGAGAGCTTGTTACGATCACCTTTAGCGGTAACCGGGACGATCATGTGATCACCGACCGGTACGGCGTTTACGAAGGCGAGAGATTCTTCCTGTTCCTGGACAAGGACCTTGATATTCCGGGAGACTTCGGCGATAACATCGAACTGATCATGAAGACGCTCGAGCAAGAGATCGGGTTTACCTTTGAATCCGTCGGAAGAAGAGGTCACATGTGGTTTGAAACCGACCAGTTCGAAGGGAAGGATCCCTGGAGAAACTTTGACAACGGGACCAAGCTGGTGATCTACGTTCTCGCCGATCGCACGGATGAGCATCTTATTTCGTTCGCAACTGACAGCGGCGCCGTCTTTGTTTTGTATGAATTGTTCAGCGATGAGCTGTGGAATTCCGTGGATTCGTATCGCGACAATCCCTGGCGCAGAGATGAAGACGTCCAATATGAAACGATCGCGCATGAGCTTACGCATAGTCTCACCTCCCTGTATTATGATGGGATCACCAGGATCATGACGGAGGGAAGCGCCGAGTATTATGCGGAGCGGACGTTGACCGCCCTGAAGGATCACTCGAAAGAATTCGAAGAGCGCTACAATTTGACGAAGTCCATGAACGAATATTGGATTGATGAAAAGGTTACGAAAGAAAACGCAGAAGCGCTTTTTACCGACGATTACCGGGACCTTTCCCATGCCGACCGCGGAGACGAATATACCTTCGGACGAGTATTTTGCGAATTCCTCGGAGAGACGTACGGCGACACGTTCATGGAGAAGTACCTGAAAGCCGCGAAAGAACGCGGTCTCGGTTCGCAGTACTGTTCGACCAACAACACCGTGGAACCGGAGAAGCACACGGCACTCATGAAGGAACTGTTCGGCGACGACGTGTTTGTCAGGTTCGCGGAATGGCTCGGCGGTAACTATGGGGACGGGGTTAGTGGTTCATTTACATAATCTTTTCACGGTTGACGCGGATATATCCATAAATCGTGATATTTGTTTTGTCGTTAGCCCTTTATGTCGTAGCTGCCGGACATAATCATTACGCTGAGTTTTCTGCAGAGTATTCACGTCAGAGGTTGATGAAAGATTAGTTACTGATTTGAAAATCGATAAGGCGTATTCATCGGTTAAATAATGTGACGTATCACGATGATCATTTATAAACAATTCATGATCAGAAGATATTTGTTCCGTAGCAAAATAGTGATGCAATGACTCTTTAGAACCGCATATGTCATTGGCAAAAGATATGTCGACCACAGGATTTTTGGCGCCGTAATATGCGTTAAAACTACTCCATCGTTATTCAGAAGGGTAGCGACAAATGTTAGCCTTGACGGGATTGTTATGAATATATAGCAATACGGATAGAAAGGCTTTGCCGTTCTCGATGGGCACACTGAAGAAACGATCTTGAAAAAGATGACCGCTCCGAGAATACTTATTGTTATACCACCTGACAAATCTGGTCCCGAGGCTCT
>JAFZMO010000065.1 GCA_017551165.1 Lachnospiraceae bacterium | reverse complement strand
GGGGATACGAAGAGGGAACTGGAACTGTGGGAGAAGGCGTACAAGGAGTTCCCGAATGATATCCGGGTCATGGTTAAACTGATGTATGCACTCGGGGATGACAAGGATGATGTTCCGCTCCCTGAGGACAAACTGAACCGCATTGTCGAACTGGGCGAAACAATACTTGCCACTTCCACGGACAGGGAATACCGGGCGAGTGCAATTCAGTGTCTGTGCTTCGCATACAGGGATGTCGATGAGGAGAAAGCACTTCACTATGCGGACATGGGCGGAGACTTTATCACGAACCGTGTCAACCTGAGATGTAAGGTCCTGAGCGATGAGAAAGGGGTTGAGGCCTGCCAGGAGTATCTGAGAGACCTGATCGAGGTGGCCGCCAATACAGCAGCTGCCATACCCAATAAAAAGCGGCTCAGTTATGAGGAGATGATCGAAGCGTATACGTTTGGAATTGATCTGTATAAGCGACTCTATTCCGACGGGAATCTCGGTTTTTACAACTGTAGAGTGGCATATAATTACTACTGCCTGGCATATGTGCATGCGGAGTTTCAGAATACCGAAAAGGTGTTGGAAATGCTTAAGGAGTGCTGCAGATATACGTTTGAATTCGACCGGGTCCGCGATCAGGATTTTGACTATACCGCATTGCTGATGAACCGTACTCATCAGAAGAAGGAGAATGTGTCAAAGAATTACACGGGGAACGCCGCGAATCTTCGTCTGCACGTGATCGAAGACCGCGAAGTGTTCGATTATCTTCGTGACGACGTGCGCTTTCAGCAGATCCTCGATGAATTGAGGGAACATGCAGTAGAGTAACATACAAATGAGGCGGAGCAGGAGAGCCTGTTCCGCCTCGCATTTTGCCCTTGTTCGTAAACTACTCAAACCGGAACGATACCAGATCGAAGTTGCTTCCGGGAAGGAAGATGAAGTTCACTGCGCAGATATCGTACATCGGCTCGAGAGGGAACGTGAAAGTATCCGTTGTTTCCGTCTTCGGAATGTCGATGATCTGCGTTTCCGTGATCCCGTCCTTCGTAAAATGCAGATGGATTGTGCATTGCGGAACATGCGACTGTCCGGTCAGCGTAATTTTCCGGGCACCGCGCTCACCGAAGTCAAACATACCGAAACCGAGGTCCACGTTGTTTGTAATTCCGTACACACCGTCAGAATCCACACGGTAGTTGTCGCCGCTTGCGGAGACAAGCTCGGTCACGCCGATCTCAGCCCACGCTTTGTCGATGCGATCGAAGACGAATCCGTGAAGCGACAGCCGGAACGGAACAAGGATTGAAACACTTGTTACGCCGCGCAGGCGCTTTGCCAGTGTAAACGTGTTTGGCTGATAGTGATTGTATCGGCTTTTGGCCTCATAGTTGCCGCGGAACAGAAGAGTGCTGCCTTCCTCGTTCGGCGTTCCTTCCCAGACCTCGATCGGCACGTTGTCGGAGAAGGAGAAGATCGGGATCGTGATCGTGTCGGAACCGTAGTCGCCGAAGTCCACATTGTCGAACCTAACCCACGTTGGCTCGTCCGCGGTGAATGCGCCGCCGTCGAAGCTGAGCGTGGGCTTTTGGTTGCTTGCGTCACAGCGGATGGCGTTGACAAACTCGTAGGGATCGGTCGTCGCCCGGCCAAGTCCCGTGCTGTGCAGTTCAAGACTCGAGATCACGTCGGCGTGCGTCTTGCCGTTGTTTGCGAACGCGTAGAGAAAGCACCGTTCCTCGTCGCCGAGCGCCGTGATCTTCGCCGAGCGGCCATCGGGAAGAGGTGTTACGCGGATTGCTACGGAATCAATGCCGTCCGCGGTCATCACGCGAAACGTGAGCTCACCGAAGGTCGCGTTTGCGGGGAAAATGTCCGCCGTCACCGTCATTTCCCGACGGTCGGGCGTGAGCTCGGGATCGTTGTTCTGTAACGTCAGCTCGATCTTGCGCACCGGCACCTCACGAAGGACGTCTTCGTCCGTGATGCGGGGCAGGTTGGATGCGCTTGCGCAGACCGCGGGATCGACCGGCGTCTCGGAAGCAACGGCGATCAGATGCAGCACGGCGTCCGGAAGCCCTGCGGAGGAGACCGTGATGGTGATCTCGCCGGCTTCCCTGCGGGCAGCGAGCATCACAAGTAGCCTTCCGGAGAACAGTCTCCGGGAGGTGCCCTTGTACTCGTCGTAATCGGTGCTGTCGCCGTTGTCCATGCCGACGAGGCGGGCCGCACCGCTGACGGTCACATTCATGCGGTTGCGGGCGTCGGCGACGAACGTTCCGTTCGCATCGGCGGTTGAGACCTCGACGAAGATCATGTCCTCGCCGTCGGCGGTCATCGTTGTTTTGTCGGGCTCGAGAATGATCGATACCGGGTCGCCGAAGGACCGCTGTGTGTCCTTCGCAACGACAGTACCGTTTGCGTCGTAAGCGACCGCAGTGAGAGTGCCTGCCGTGTACGGGATGCGCCATGAGCCGTGCAGCGACGATCCGCGGAGAGCGTCGATGTCGCGCGTGCCGAGGGAGATGCCGAATCCGGAAACCGTTTGATCGTTCCCGGCATCCTTTTGGAGGAACAGCTCCACCTTCGGGCAGTTGGAGAAGACCTGAACGTCGATCGTCTGACCCTCGTTGAAGTCCCAGTACGGCACGATGTGCACCATCGGGTGCGTCGAAGCGTCGGTCCAGCCGGCCTGATAGATGTAGTAGGAATCCTTCGGGAAGCCTGCGGTATCGCACTGCCCGAAGAAAGAATTTTTCAAATGATACGGCGTCGGCTCGCCGATGTAGTCCCAACCGGTCCAGATGAACTGGCCGAGCGAGAACTCCTTGTCGCGGTCGCCGGTGATGACGACGGTCGGGTTCTTTGCGCCCCAGTTGGTCGAGCAGTTGGAGAGCGAGGAGCACTGGCCGTCCTCAAAGGTCAACAGGCGCACGTCCGCCGGAAAATGATACACCCCGCGGCTCTGCACGGTCGACGACGTCTCGCTGCCGTAGATGCACCAGTGTGGGTAGCGCTCATGGTGCTCTTCGTAGAGGCGCTCGAGATAGTTGTAGCCCGAGGCTTCCAGAAGGTCCGCACAGCGCTGCGCGCCCTCCCAGGCGACGTAGTTTGATCCGATAGTGACGTATGCGTGGTGGCGGTAGTCGTGGCGGCGCACCTCGTCGCGAAGCTCGCGCGTGACGATGAGACCGCGCTCCGTGTGCGTGTCGTAGATCTCGTTGCCGATGCTCCAGAACACGACGGAAGGGCGGTTGCGGTCGCGGCGGATCCAAGAGGCGACGTCCGCCTTCCAATGGTCGCGGAAGAAGCCGGCGTAGTCGAAGTCGGTCTTGTGCAGCTCCCACATGTCAAACGCCTCGGAGTCCACGAGGATGCCGAGCTCGTCGCACAGATCCATGAATTCGACGGAGGGCATGTTGTGGGAGGTGCGGACCGCGTTCACGCCCATCGCGAGAAGAGAGAGAAGCTGACGCTTCGTCGCAACCTTGTTGACGGCGGCACCGAGAGCGCCGAGGTCGTGGTGCATGCAGGCGCCGTGGATTTTTACGTGGCGGCCGTTCAGGAAGAAACCGCGGTCGGGATCAAGCCGTACGGAGCGGAAACCGATCCGCTGCGTGTGGGAATCGAGAAGAGCATACTCCTGCCGGGATCCGCACGGCAGGAACAGCTCGGTCGTCAGTTCATAGAGGTAAGGGCTGTCGATATCCCATGCATGAGCGTTCGGCACGGTGAGCGTCTGTGTGCGGATGGTGGACGAGCCGGAGAGGGAGAACTCATTTTCCGAAGACGCGACAATCGATCCGTCGGCGTCTCGAAGCGTCTGGCGGAGCAGAACCGACGTTGGATCTTTGGCACCTGCGGAAGAGTGTACCGCGCAGGCGGAGTTGACCTCCGTCTCGACGGAGAGGATGCTCTCGCCCGGGAATATGCCGTCCGCATCACGCGCCTCGCAGGCGGGCGTTGCGACCGCGTAGATGCCGTCGGAGACGAGGCAGGGATCTTGCTTCGTCAGAAGATAGACATTACGGAAAATGCCGGCTCCCGAGTACCAGCGCGTGTTCGGGCTTTTGTACGTGACCGTCACGACGAGCTCGTTGTCGCCCTCGAGAAGGTACGGCGTGATCTCGAACTCAAACGTGGAGTAGCCGTACGGCCACGCGAACACCTCGCGGCCGTTTATGTAGTACCGCGAGTCCATGTAGACGCCCTCAAACCGAAGGAAGAAGCGCGGGGACTGCAGAGGACGGGAACCCTCAGGGAGATCGACCGCGAAGGTCTTCCGGTAGCAGCCGATGCCGTCCCGGTACAGGTCGCGGGCGTTGCCGATCAGCCAGTCGTGCGGCAGATCGACCGGCGCAAAATCCTCCATACGGTGCGAGGCGGAAGCCGAGAGCAGCTCCTCCGCGGACGCGTTCAGGTCGTACAGTCCGAAGGTCCAGTTGTCAACGAAGAGACGTTTCATGTCGGAAATCCTTTCCACGGTCTGCCGAATCGGGATCGGCTTATTATGGTAAGTATAGCTTGGGGAAAGAGCATTTTCAAGACGAAAGACGTTCGGAAAATCGTGCAAACCTACACGCGTGAAAAATGCCCTTGACTTTCCCGAGTTCGGTGTTATAATCGACTCATCAAAACGTTGAAGGAGAAGCAGTACGCACTCCGAGTTCGCGAACAGAGAAGGACGCATGCACAAGCAGGCTGAGAGCGTCCGGCGGGAACCGTGCGGAAGACCGCTCCCGAGTGACCCCAATACGGTCCGGTGACTCCGTTACCGTCATCAATGAGAGGGCTCTTACCAAGAGTCAAATAGGGTGGAACCGCGAAGAATATTCGTCCCTGTTGATACGTATCGTGTCAGCAGGGGCGTTCTTGTTTCTGCAGACACAGGACCCATCGTGGCAACGAAAGGAGAAAGACATGAAGATCACGTTGAAGGACGGCTCTTTCAAGGAGTACGCGCAGCCGATGAGCATCATTGACATCGCTGCGGATCTGAGCGAAGGACTCGCGCGCATGGCATGCGCAGGCGAGGTGGACGGTAAGGTCAAGGACCTTCGTACCGTCATTGACAGCGACTGCTCGCTGAACATTCTGACATTTAATGACGAGGCCGGCAAGGCGGCGTATCGCCACACCGCATCGCATGTGCTTGCGGAGGCGGTAAAGCGCCTGTATCCGGATGCAAAGTGCGCCATCGGTCCGTCGATCGACACCGGCTTCTACTACGACTTCGACATGGAGCCGCTGGACCGCGAGGCGCTCGACGCCATTGAGGCGGAGATGAAGAAGATCATCAAGGAGGGCAAGGAGCTTACGCGCTTCACGCTGTCCCGCGCCGAGGCGATCGCTCTTATGGAAAAGCGCGGCGAGCCTTACAAGGTAGAGCTGATCAATGACCTCCCTGAGGACGCGGAGCTCTCATTTTACGACCAGGGCGATTTCGTCGACCTGTGCGCCGGCCCGCACCTGATGAGCACGAAGCCCCTGAAGGCGATCAAGCTGATCTCTTCCTCGGGCGCTTACTGGAGAGGCAGCGAGAAGAACAAGATGCTGACGCGTATCTACGGAACCGCGTATACGAAGTCTGCGGATCTCGATGCGTACCTTGCGCACCTTGAGGACATCAAGAAGCGCGACCACAACAAGCTCGGACGCGAGATGAAGCTGTTCCTGACGGCGGATGTCATCGGTCAGGGTCTGCCGCTGTTCACCCCCAAGGGAACGCGCATGATCATGACGCTGCAGCGATGGATGGAGGACCTCGAGGACAATGAGTGGGGCTACGTTCGCACGAGAACGCCTCTCATGGCTAAGTCCGACCTCTACAAGATCTCCGGTCACTGGGATCACTACATGGACGGCATGTTCATCCTCAACAAGGATGCGGGAGAGGGCAAGGAAGTCATGGCGCTCCGCCCGATGACGTGCCCGTTCCAGTACTATGTATACATGAACGAGCAGCGCTCCTACAGAGACCTTCCGTACCGCATGTCCGAGACGAGTACGCTGTTCCGCAATGAGGATTCCGGCGAGATGCACGGCCTTACGAGAGTTCGTCAGTTCACGATCACGGAGGGCCACATCGTGCTCCGTCCGGATCAGGCGGAGGAGGAGCTCACGAGATGCGTTGAGCTCGCCAACTACGTCATGAAGACGCTCGGCATCGACGGTGATGTGACGTACCGTCTCTCCAAGTGGGATCCCGCGAATAAGGACAAGTACGAGGGTGACGAGGAGTACTGGAACTCGACGCAGCAGTACCTCCGCGACGTCATGAACAAGAACGGCATCAAGTTCACGGAAGCCGACGGCGAAGCCGCATTTTACGGGCCGAAGATCGATATCCAGGCGAAGAACGTGTACGGCAAGGA
Source organism: Lachnospiraceae bacterium (assembly GCA_017551165.1). Lineage (GTDB taxonomy): Bacteria > Bacillota > Clostridia > Lachnospirales > Lachnospiraceae > ISDg. The sequence goes on along the minus strand of JAFZMO010000065.1, from coordinate 3,723 downwards.
AGACACGATGGTGACGATCCAGCTCGACTGCGAGAGCGCCCAGAAGTTTGGCATGTACTACATTGACGCCGACGGCAACAAGGCGCAGCCGTGGATCATTCACCGCACCTCGATGGGTTGCTACGAGCGTACGCTCGCATGGCTGATCGAGCACTACGCAGGCCAGTTCCCGACGTGGCTGTGTCCGGAGCAGGTTCGCGTGCTTCCGATCTCCGAGAAGTACAACGACTACGCAGAGTCCGTTCGCGCGGAGCTGAAGAAGGCCGGCATCTATGTATCGGCTGACTGCCGTTCCGAGAAGATCGGTTACAAGATCCGTGAGGCGCGCCTCGAGCGCATCCCTTACATGCTTGTCGTCGGTGCGAAGGAGGCAGAGGAGGGACTCGTGTCCGTCCGCAGCCGTTTCCTCGGCGACGAGGGCGCAAAGCCGCTTGCTGAGTTCATTGCAGCGATCCGCGAGGAAATTGACAACAAGACGATCCGCAAGATCGAGGTCGAAGAGCAGTAATCAAACGTAAACAAAGCAGTACCAGGGCAAAGGATGATCGGAAAGAAATCCTTTGCCCTTAGTTTTTTGTGTGGTACGATGACAATAGGACCAGTGTCATCGAAAAAACTTGTAACAAACCCAATGAATTTGCGACTATATAAGTGAAGGCGTCATGAAGGAGCTGAAGCTATGGAGGACAGCAGAATAATCGAGCTTTTTTTCGAACGTTCCGAGTGTGCGATCACGGAACTGAACAAGAAGTACGGCAGATTATGTAAGAGTGTCTCTATGAATATACTAAGCGATGAAAGGGATGTGGACGAATGTGTTAACGATGCATATTGGGGCGTATGGAAAGCAATCCCGCCGCAACGCCCGGATTCGTTGAAAGCATTTGTGTGCAGCATCGTTCGCAGAATGTCCATCGATAAGTATAAACATAATCAAGCCTACAAGAGGCGCGGAAACTACGAATCGTGCATAGAAGAACTGGATAATCTGGTGATTTCAAAAAACAATCCGGAGAGCGAGTTGGAAAAAGAGGAGCTGACAAAGTATATTGACAGTTTTTTGAAGACTATTTCAAAAACGGATCGGATGATCTTTGTGAGGCGGTTTTGGTACATGGATTCGTATGAGAATATCGCAAGGATTTCCGGGATGAAGGAGGGGGCGGTACGCACCCGCGCCAGTCGGATCAGGGAGAAACTCAGAACATATTTGAAGGGAGTTATGTGATTTTTATGAGCGGGGAAACAATGATGGCGGCAATCGGTGAGATTGACAGCGCCTATGTGTTGGAATTTGCGGATTTGGGGATTACGCACACAGATGCAACGTGGATTCGAAGACTCGGCAATGTTGTTGCCGTGATTGGTGCAATTATAGTGATAGCGATCAGTTGCATCAGTATCGGCTTGCAGAAAGACCGTATGGGTGAGGAATTCAATGCTAACCCGGTGAATGGAAATAGCATTTATGATCATTTGGAATATGATTCAGAAGTCGAGTATGGAAGGAACGTCGGTCAGTTGCATCTTATCAGGTGGGCTGATCCCGAAAAAGTAGAATCCCCGGAAGAGTATTTCGGTGTTGCATCAGACGGTAAGATTGCAATAACAAAACAATTACAGGATACTATTCAAGCTGTGAACTCGCAGGGCTTAATCGCGGTTTTAGTGACGGAAGCAACGGGAAAAGATCCCAACGTAGTGTATGAGATGTTTGTAAAACCGTTGGGCGTTGAGGAAGCCTATTTGCAGAAAGGAGTTGTTTTCATTCGGGCAGATCAATTAAGGACTTTAGGGGGCGTTCCGGGTTTGGCAATTGTTCTAAGTTTGGCGGAAGGAAGGAGATGACGGTATGATCAGATCGTTGAAACGATTTTCAGTGATAGCGACGCTGTGTTTGGCCTTTGTGCTCATAATGATATGCGTCATGCATGTGAAAGCTTCAACATCGGATGTGAAGGGCATAGACAGTGGTAAAGAATACTATATCAAGAATACCTATAACGGAAAGTATCTTGAAGTCTATAACGGAACCGATGTGAACGGCACAGCAGTAGTCGCGAATACTTTTACGGGGTCCAATGCTCAGAAGTGGCGTGTAGAAAAGAAGTCGGATGGTTATTATCGAATCTACGCGGTTGTAAGTTCATCGAATCGAGTGCTTGATCGGAATGTTTCCAACGTAGATATTTGGACATACGACAGCGGAATGGCGTGTCAAAAGTTTACACTCGTAAGAGATACATCTACCAGTTACTATGCGGGGACGTATCAGATCAAAAACAGTGGCGATTATCTGTGTTGGAATTCTACGGGAAGCAATGTGTGGTTTTCTTCATCCGGCAGTGGTGCCGGTGCGCTGTGGTCGTTTGAACCGGTTGTGAAGGGCTCGGCGGAAATCTATACGTTTTATTACCCTGATGGCAGTGGGTATTACAATTCTCGAGGAGCGGCCGGTACGTTCACAAGTGTTTGCGGAAATCTAGGGTATTTGGCCAATGAGCGTTTAAATCAGACTGCTATTTACGCGGCAAATCATCTCAAGGAAGACTCAATATGGGTGTTCCGTGGACATGGCGTTACAAATAATGGAACTCCAGTAGCAACGATTAAGTTTAAAAACGCAAGCGGAAACGATAATGGACACATTACGGCAAATTCAAGTATCTATAACGGGAGTCAAGATGTCGCGATTGACTCAATGAATGCTAACGTGTTAGCAAACGCTCGATGCGTGTTATATATCGGTTGCAGCACTGGTGTGAGCTACAATGGTTATAATCTCGTAGACTCAACGTTTAACAAAGGTGCACATTTTGCATTGGGAACGTGTCAAGATATTCTTACAGTAGACGGAACAAATTGGACGATCAAATTCTTTGAAAAAGCAAATACGGGTGCTAATATCCGCCAATGTTATGAATACGCGAGTTATTATCAGAGTATTGGGGCGCTCTATTCAAGAGGCGATACTTTTGCAACATTAAAATAGATTATCCGAGAAGGGAGGTTATATCTATGAAAAGAATAGGACTGCGATTTTTGGTTGGGATTGTAACGTTTAGTATTATTATAGGTGCGATAATAGTTGTGAAGAAGGTTGCAGCAGATGTATTGTCTATATGGGCGGATTCTCCTTCTGAAGGAGACAACTACGGTGCATACTATGATGACAGCGAGAATAAAGCGCTTACGAGGGTTGTCAGTAATGGAGCGAATCAGGTGACGGTTTATTACGTTCGGACGGAGAATCTTAGAAATGTATCGGTTTCCTCTAGAGACGACTCGTACGGAACCTATGATGTTTATGTGGATAGAGAAGATAACACTGAATACTTGTTCCTTTATAATTCGAATCTCTTGTGTGGCATGCGCAAAGAGAATGCCGGAAGTCTCAACAGAGACAATGTGATCAGCGAGCGCGAGGCTATATCAATAGCGACTGCGTGGGTCAGAGCCAGACAGAGCAACGGAAACGAATATGTGCTTGACAACTGCTTTTATGAGGAGTGTGGGGGTTATTATGATATACAATTTTTCCTCCCAATCATGGGTTACAAATCGGATGAGATAGTACGACTCTGGGTAGACCTTCAGGGAAATGTAAATGCGTATTCCGACTTTAATCACGGGAGATATAACATGATCGCCCTGACGCCGGAGAAGTACGCTAATGCACAAAGTATTCTTTCTGACAGAATCGCTGGTATGTTTACGAGTTGT
>JAFZMO010000064.1 GCA_017551165.1 Lachnospiraceae bacterium | reverse complement strand
TTGCCATCGTAAACAGCAATCGTGTGGCCTACGAAGGACGGGAAAATGGTGGAACGACGGGACCATGTCTTAAGGACACTCTTGTCGCCCTTCTCATTCATTGCATTGACCTTGTCAAGCAGATACTGATCTGCGAAAGGTCCCTTCTTCAAAGAACGTGCCATTATGGTTTACCTCCTTATTTCTTCTTGATGGTGCTTCCGTCACGTCTGCGGATGATGAGCTTGTTCGAAGCCTTGTTCTTGATGCGGGTCTTGAGACCGAGAGCAGGCTTGCCCCAAGGCGTGCTCGGACCGGGACGACCGATACCGCACTTGCCTTCACCACCACCGTGAGGATGGTCATTCGGGTTCATAACGGAACCGCGAACAGTAGGACGGATACCCATATGGCGCTTGCGACCAGCCTTGCCGATGTTGATCAGCTCGTGGTCGATGTTGCCGAGCTGGCCGATGGTAGCGCGGCACACGATCGGAACCATGCGCATCTCGCCGGACGGAAGACGCAGCGTTGCGTACTTGCCTTCCTTAGCCATCAGCTGAGCGCTGTTGCCGGCTGCGCGTACCAACTGGCCGCCCTTGCCGGGATACAGCTCGATGTTGTGGATCATCGTACCGATCGGGATCTTGTCAAGAGGAAGGCAGTTGCCGATACGAACTTCCGCGTTAGCGCCGTTCATGATCTTCATGCCGACCTTGAGGCCGTTCGGTGCGAGGATGTAAGCCTTCTCGCCGTCTGCGTAGCAGATCAGAGCGATGTTAGCTGTTCTGTTGGGATCATACTCGATGGTCTTAACAACCGCCGGTACATCATCTTTCTTTCTCTTAAAATCGATAACTCTGTACAGTCTTCTGGAACCGCCGCCGATGTGACGAACGGTGATCTTGCCCTGGCTGTTGCGGCCTGCCGTCTTCTTCAGCGACACGCACAGCGACTTCTCCGGCTTGCTGCAGGTGATCTCTGCGAAATCCGAGCAGGTCATGTTTCTTCTCGAAGGTGTGTACGGAGTGTATTTCTTAATTCCCATGTCAATTACTCCTTTCGTTCAACGAATCTTACAGACCGGTGAAGAGCTCAATATCTGCGCTGTCTGCGGTCAACTGTACGATGGCTTTCTTCTTCGCTGCGGTCTTGCCGCTCACGATTCCGCCTGCCGAGTTGCGGCGACGGGTCTTGCCTGCGAGGTTCATCGTGTTGACGGATGCTACCTTCGTACCGGGGAACATCTTCTCAACTGCTTCCTTAACCTGGCTCTTCGTAGCATCTACGCTTACGTAAAATGCGTACTTCTTGTCAGCCATCGCGTTCATGCTCTTCTCGGTAACAACCGGACGGAGAATGATGTCATAGTATTTCAAGTCAGCCATTATGCGTACACCTCCTCGATCTTCGCAACGGCGTCCTTCGTGATAACGAGGTTGTTATACTTGAGGATGTCGTATACGTTGATGGCGTTGGATGTCACCGTGCGCACGTCTGCAAGGTTTCTCGCGGAAAGGATTACGTTCTCATCCTTGTCGGCGGTAACGATCAGCGCCTTGTCAACCTTAAGGCCGTCCAAAACAGCCTTGATCTGCTTCGTCTTGATGCCGTCGAATGCGAGGTCTTCGAGTACGAAGATCTTGTCCTCGGCAACTCTGGAGGAAAGCGCGGACTTGATAGCGCCGGCCTTCTCCTTCTTGTTCATCTTTACGGAATAGTCGCGAGGCTTCGGAGCGAAGACAACGCCGCCGCCCTTCCACTGAGGAGCACGGATGGAACCCTGTCTTGCATGACCCGTTCCCTTCTGTCTCCAGGGCTTGATACCGCCGCCTCTTACCTCAGAACGAGTCAGAGCGCTCTGCGTACCCTGACGCTTGTTGGCAAGCTGCGCAACAACCGCAAGATGCATAAGGTGTGTGTTAACTTCCACACCGAACACGCTGTCTGCAAGCTCGATGGAACCTACTGCAGCGCCTTCTTTATTGTAAACTTTAACTTCTGCCATGATGTTGATCCTCCTTTCTCAAGATTACTTCGCGATCTTAACGGATTCCTTGAGGATGATCAGGCCCTTCTTAGCGCCGGGAACTGCACCCTTGACAAGGATCATGTTGTTCTCTACATCCACGCGTACAACCTCGAGATTCTGTACAGTCACGCGTACATGGCCCATCTGGCCGGGCATGTGCTTGCCCTTGAATACGCGGGACGGCGAGGAACTCGCACCGTTGGAACCTGCATGTCTGTGATACTTGGAACCGTGCTTCATCGGTCCGCGGGAGAGGCCGAAACGCTTGATCGCGCCTGCGAAGCCCTTACCCTTGCTGATGCCGGTGGCATCTACCTTGTCACCGTTAGCGAAGATGTCCGCCTTGATCTCCTGACCTACTTCATAGGAAGCAGCGTCCTCAAAACGGAACTCCTTGAGATACTTCTTGATCGAAACACCTGCTTTTGCAAAATGTCCCTTAACCGGCTTGTTTACCAGTTTCTCGCGAACTTCGCCGAAACCGACCTGGATGGCATCATAGCCTTCCTTGTCAACGGTCTTCTTCTGTACAACCGTGCACGGACCAGCCTGCAGTACGGTTACCGGAACGAAAGCACCGTTCTCGTCGAAGATCTGCGTCATTCCGACTTTCTTAGCCAAAATCGCTTTCTTCATTGCTGTTATTACCTCCTTGTTTCTTCACAGCGGACCCCCGTGGGGGTCATTCTAAATAACAAGATGATTTATTTGTCGATCATCTTGACACCGATGTAAACACCGGCAGGCATCTCGAGGCTGGTCAATGCATCTACGGTCTTCTGAGCCGGTGCAATGATGTCGATCAGTCTCTTGTGAGTTCTCTGCTCGAACTGCTCACGCGAATCCTTGTACTTGTGAGTAGCTCTGAGGATCGTGATGACCTCTTTCTTGGTCGGCAACGGCACAGGTCCGCTGACCTTGCTGCCGGTCTTCTTAGCCGTGTCCACGATCTTGGCTGCGGAAGCATCGATAAGCTGATGCTCATAAGCCTTCAGTGTGATTCTCATTACTTTTGTTGCCATAAAAATAGCCGCCTTCCTTTCGCACTAATTTTTTTAGTACGACAAGCGGTTACTGTACACGCTTCCGTGTGTTTCCTGTGTGCCGGTAAAAACAGCCAAGCATAACGCTTGGCTACTGTTACCATTACACGCTGTTTCGCACGTGTTATCTGCCCGAAGCAGAACCTTGGTACAGTGACTTGTCGCCAGTTTCATAACTTGACATTCGCTCCACGGAATAACCTGCCACGAGGGCAGCAACCTCACGCTTCAACGCTATCAAAGTCACAACAGTAGCAACTATACACCAAGAATTCGGAAAATGCAATACTCTTTTTTCCGAATTGCGGGCAGATTTTTCGATTTTTTTGTTAAATTCTCGTAAAATCACCGCCAAAACGCGGAAAAACGCTCCTGAGTCTCCTCCGGGAGCTTCACACCCGTCAGTTTCTGCTCCTTCAGCGTGTTCTTGTCGCCGGCGAAATCGATCGTCAGATACACTTCATTTTTATATAGGAAAAGTTCCAACACAACCTTGTGGAAAATGCCGTCCTCCGTGAACGCGAACACCTCTCTTCGGTTGCTGTAATCCGTGACGACGTTCTTGTCCGTGACGGTCGTGTCCGCAGTTTCCTTTGCAAGCGCCAGGAGCATCGTCGCCTCCTCGGCGGTGAGCTCCGTCGACTTCTGCGGATCGTGCTCCGCTCCGACAACGCGAAGCTTCGAGAAGCTCGCATCCGTCGCAAGACGCGTCCGCTCCGCATCGGCGATGTTCGACTTCGCATACAGGCGCCCGTTGCTGTCGACGAGATACCTGCCGTCCTCATCCCCGACGACCCGGAACAGTTTCGCGAGCGTGATGCCCATCGAGCGGACCATGCCGACCTGCTCGCCGCGCTCCGCCCCGACGATGACTCTGACCTGCGAGCCGATGTACACCTCCGTTGTCACGTCGTTGATCATCGCGTACTTCGTGCCACCCATCTCGAGCTCGCTGACGCCGTTTGTATATTTTGCCTTCTCGCCGTTATCATTTCCCCGCGAGAAGAGGAAAATGCCGATCGCCGCCATGACGGCGACCAACATCACGACCGGCAATGCTTTTATCATAATACGACTCACGTCACGCCTCCGTAACTACTTTCTTACTCTCGCCGCTTCAAGCGAAGCAGCTTATCGGCATAGGCTCAGTCCTTCTGCCAGCGCGCCGCCGCGCCGCACGGGAGCACCAGCCCGCTCTGCGTCACGGGCAGTCCGATCTCCCCTGCCTCCACGCGGCCGCCGATCTTCGGCGTGAGCACGGTGCCCATGATGTACGCCATCATCGCCGGCTGCAGGCCTGTCGTGTAGGAGTTGATCAGGAAGAACAGCGGATCATCCGAGAGAACGCCTGCCGTCAGCTTCACAAAATCATAGATGGCGTCCTCGATCACCCAGGTCTCGCCCTTCGGGCCGCGCCCGTAGGACGGCGGGTCCATGATGACCGCGTCGTAACGGCTCTCCCTGCGGATCTCTCGCTCGACGAACTTGCGGCAGTCGTCGACCAGCCAGCGGATCGGTGCGTCCGCCAGGCCGCTTGC
>JAFZMO010000063.1 GCA_017551165.1 Lachnospiraceae bacterium | reverse complement strand
GATGTAGCGCCCGCCGTCGATTGGAAACTGCTTGATTCCGACCATCCTGGGCTTCTCGATCGTAAGCCCTGTCTCCTCCTTCATCTCGCGCACAACCGCGTCGACGAAGGATTCCCCGCGCTCCACGTGACCGCCCGGCAGCGTGTACCCCTGCCAGTCCTTCTTCACGCGGTTTTGCAACAGCACGCGGTCGCCGTCCTTGATCAGGCAAAGCACCGCCAGTTCCACTCGTTCCGTTCTGTCCATTTTGCTCCTCACAGGTCACAGACCATGATATATTCCTCGGCGTTCTCGTCCACTGTCCGAAAGCCGACCTTCTCGTACATCCGCACCGCGTAATTAGCCTTCTGCACCGCAAGCGACGCCCGCCGAAAGCCCTTGTCTTTCAACAACTCAAGCATTCCTTGCATAAGCTTCGTTCCGATGCCCTGCCCGCGGTATTCCTTGTATAGCGATATAGCAAAGGACGGCGTCTCATCGTCCACATGCCCGTAGTCGTTCATGATGCGCGTCCACGCGGCGCCGACCACCCGTCCGCTGTCCTCCGCAACCAGACAGACGTCCGCACGCCCGCTGCCGAAATCCTCGTAATACATCCTAAGCTCCGGCAGCTCGACGATCGACCTCTCCGGCGGCTCCACGCCCTCCGGAATGAAAATCGCCTCGTACAGGAAGTCCCGCAGGATTTCAGTCTCATCCTTCCTCAATTCACGTATCAGCATTTTCCGTCCCTCAATCCTGCAGGATTGCCTGCACCGCGCTCTCATCCAGCTCGGAAAATGGGATTACTTCCTTCGGCGGAACGCTGTGCTCGTTGATGATCTTCTCCATCCACAGAAGGTTGTACCAACGGCCGAATTTGCTGCCGCAGCCGTGGTAGCGTGCGACCGTCTTGTAGCCGATCGCCTCGTGAAAATGTTCACTGTTTCTGGTGAGATACGGGTCCTCCTCGTCCATCGGATCCGCCGCGCCGGCGTAGAGATTGGTGATGTTTTGCAGCTTCAGGATCGCCTCGAGCTTCTCGTACAGATGCTTCCCGATGCCTCTTCTGTGGCAATCCCGATCGATGTAGATCGAAGTTCCGGCCGCCCAGCCGTAAGCCGCTCTCTGCGCAAAACGCGACGCGTAGATATAGCCGACGATCCGGCCGTCCTCCTCCGCCACGATGTACGGATACCGCTCAAGCGTGCTCCTTACTCGCTCCGTGAACTCCGCAAGCGACGGCACCTCGTACTCGTACGAGACCGCTGTGTATTTCACGTAGTAAGCATAAATCTCAAGAATTCGCGAGGCGTCCTCCACCTTCGCAATACGAAATGTGATCACAATCTTTATCTCCTAACCAAACTTTTTTGTCTTTCAACACCGGACTCTCAATCGTTCAACTCCGGCACGAACTGCCACATGCGATGAGTCAGAAGCTCGCCTTTCATGGCCATGAGCGTCTCACGGTCGATCCAGCGGTACGCAACGGTCTCGCCCTCCTGCAGAACAACGCTGTCCTTGTCGCAGGACGTCTCCGCCAGGTACTCCGCGTACACCGAGTGCGTCGGCGGATTGACCACTCTTCCGACCTCAGTCAGTCGGTCAGCGATAATTCCGGTCTCCTCCCGAAGCTCACGGATCGCGCCGTCCAACGGGCTTTCGCCGCGAAGCGCCGAGCCGCCGGCCGACGCCTCCCACATGCTGCCGTAGGCTTTGCGCGGGTCGCGCTGCATGATCAGGTACGTTCCGTCCGCATGCTTCACGATGATCTCGCACACGAGGTGGTACACGCCGTCGGCAAATGTCGCCTCCTCGCCGCGCACGAGCGTCACGCCCGGTATGATGTTAAAGTCGCTGTCATAAGCGTCCCAGAGTTCCATTTTCCGCTCCTTTATGCACTTCCATTCCGCCGCGAGCCGCTCCGTGTTCCACGCCGCATTCGCGGGGCTCGTGGACGGAAGGCAGGTCGCCGGCCGGTGGATTGTCGGTTGTATATATCGCTCGTAGTACCGAAGCGCGGTTTTGCCGTTGACGTAGATCGCCTCGATCGTCGCTTTGTCCAGGATCACCCGAAGGTCGTTCGCCACGACATTACGTATGCTCGCGTCCGAGGAGCCCTCGATGTCACACGAGTGGATCACGTCCCAGACCGCGACGTGATTTCTGAGCAAAAACGCCCGTTTTTCTTCAATTGTCCGCGGCACGTCCTCGCCGAACACCGCTGCCGTCACCTTCCAGAAACGATTCTGCGGATGCCCGTAGAAAAAGCCCGCCTCCCGCGACTTGACCGACGGAAAGCTGCCGAGGATCAACACTCGGGAATCCCTGTCAAACACAGGGGAAATCGGATGAATGATCATCTTCGCTCCTTACTTCTTTCCGTACTTGCGCTGCAGCTTCTTCGACATCGTCTGCGTGTTCTTCTTCGGCTTCTCCGTGCGCGCCGCGCGTTTCTCGCTGAGGAAGATGTAATAATCCTCCGCCTCGAACACCTTCACGCCGCCGAAGACCGTCTTCAGCTTGTTTTTGTACCAATCGAGCCGCTTGGTCACCATGACCATCCGCCCGCCGACCGACAGCTTGCGGAAACCGTCCTCAATGAACTCCTTCGCCACCGAAAAGTCCGTGTGGTATGGCGGGTTTGAATAGATCAGCGTAAAATCCCGCTCCTCCACGCCCTTCAGGCCGTCGCTTTGCAGCACCTTCGCACCTTCGATTCCGTTCCTTGCGAGATTCTCCTTCGAGAGCGCCACCGCGTCCTCCAGGATATCACACATCACGACATGGTCTCCTCCGAGCAGCTTCGCCGCATAAATTCCGACCACGCCGTAGCCGCATCCAAGGTCGAGCACTTTGTCGCCCTCGCGAGCCGGAACGGTCTCAAGCATCAGCCTCGTGCCGCGGTCCACACCCTTCGGCGAAAAATAATACTCCCCGGTCTCGCAGACGATCTCGGTTCCGTTGATTTCTTCCTTAACAATCATGATTCCAAGGCTCCCTGTTCCTGTATTCTCTTGTTCCAGCCTTTCTATTGCGGCTTCTTTGTCAGTTCATTTCACTCCGGGTTTTCTCGAGTATCGCGAGGCCCTCCTCCAGGTCGTTCCCGAGAACCTCTTGAATCTTTTCAAAATCGCGCTCTCTGTGAAGCAGATCCATGGTTTTCAAGAGTTCGACTTTTCCGTACTTACGGATGAACATACCCATTGCCTTGATGGCATTTATATCATCGTATTCGTAGAAGCCTTTCCGGCAGTTCACAAGCGCGTCGCACTCGTAGCAGCCGTCGATGCCTTTTCCCTTGCAGCAGAATGTGTTGGGGCATACTTTATCCGGATGGTTCATTGCATCGGAGCAGGTGTTGTAAGCGGTTCTACACCCTCCGCACCAACTCTTCAAAAAGCAATGGTTGCACGACAAACCACAGCGGGCAATCGGGTCCGCTCCTTTTCTCGCATTCTGACACAACTTATTGCTGATCCGGCACATGGCTTCAATATGCATGATCCAATGTCTGGAAAACGGCATTTTCAGAAGACCGCGTACATCCTTGTCGCACCAATAGTCGACCAGCCAAAAAGCAGCCTCATCCGTACTCACAGAATGGCTGTCGATCACCCGCTTCTTATCCTCGTCGGAGAACTTGCGCTTCAAATCCTTGTACGTAAGTTTTCGCAGCAACTCGTCGGTGGAATCCTTCACCGCTTTGCAATACTCATACAGGACCTTGACATTCAGTTTCTTCGAGAACTCCGCGATTTCCTCGCCCCTGAGTTCATTGCCTGTGGTGATGATGGGACTGCCCGTTTTCTGCTGCCATTTGCCGGCGAAAAGAATCTGCTCGTCCCCCTTGATCAGCGTGTGCGCCACGATATCCTCAATGCGGAAAATGTGCCACATCGAATACGCAAGTGTCTTGCTGTGATACCCGTCCGCCCCCGCATACGGCATCTGGTAAAAGGCTTCCTCCGGATATGGGTTCACGATATACGAAATCTGCGTAAGCAGATCGTTTCGTAAGTCGATCAACGCTTCGATTCCCTCGGCGAAGGTCGCTTCCCTGCCAATGAGCGATTGCATCTTTTTGTTCTTATCCGACCAGTCTTTATTCATATCCGTAATCCTCTTTCATACTGATAATGAACCACTAACCCCGTCCCTCAGGTCCCCCAAGCT
>JAFZMO010000062.1 GCA_017551165.1 Lachnospiraceae bacterium | reverse complement strand
GGGGTTATCAGAGCACCGCGAAGACCGCTGTCACGGCAGCGATGCTTCAAAATGGGAGGTTTGGAAAAATGTCTTTTGAAGTACGTGAATTGGTAAAGTCCTACGGAGAAAAGACCGTTGTGAACGGTCTGAGCTTCAAGATGGACGGCCCGGGCGTGTACGCGCTCCTGGGTACGAACGGCGCCGGTAAGACGACGTCGATCCGCATGATCCTCGGAATGCTGAAGAGAGATTCCGGAGAGGTTCTCTGGAACGGCGCCGAGATGCAGCCGGAGAAGATGAACATCGGTTATCTTGCCGAGGAGAGAGGTCTGTATCCGAAGTATACGCTTCTGGATCAGCTGCTTTATTTTGCGAAGCTGAAGGGTGTCGGCAAGACCAAGGCGATGGAGAAGATCAAGTACTGGTCGAAGAGACTGCAGCTTGACGAGTATATTTTCCCGCCGAAGAACGCAAAGGGCAGACCGGTGAAGAGCATGCGCGCAGAGCAGCTCAGCAAGGGTAACCAGCAGAAGGTTCAGCTGATGGCCGCGCTTCTCTCGGATCCTGAGTTTGTCATCCTCGACGAGCCCATGAGCGGTCTTGACCCGGTCAACACCGACCTGTTCAAGGAAGTGATCCGCGATGAGATCTCGAAGGATAAGTATGTTATCATGTCGAGCCACCAGATGCCGACGATCGAGGAGTTCTGCACCGATATCATCATCATGAACCGCGGTAACGTGGTGCTGCAGGGCAACCTGAATGAGATCAAGAAGAGCTACGGCCGCGTGAACCTTTACGTAAAATGTGAGCAGCCGATCGACAAGTTCATCGAGGAGGCGGGCCTTACGATCATTGAGGAGACGCCGGCTGAGACGCAGCTTCGCGTGACCGGTGAGGAGCAGGCGATGGCCTTCCTCAACTTGCTTCTCGCGAACAAGATCACGGTGATCCGTTTCGACCTGCGCGAGCCTTCGCTGCACGAAATCTTTGTGGAAAAGGTAGGTGCAGGCAATGAAGAGTAGTGAGCTTCGCGGAACCGGTTCGGTATTCCGCTTCACGCTCATTCAGACCGTCAAGAGCAAGGCGTACATTGTATCGGCTGTCATTCTGCTGGTACTCTCGCTTCTGGTCGCGCCGGTGTTGCAGCTGATCAACGGCGGATCCGGCGAGAAGAAAGTCGAGTCCAGCAATATCGAGACGGTATATATCTGTAATGGGCTTTCGTTCGTTTCCAAGGGAACGGACATCACTGACCTGTCCGGGATGAATGCATTTTCCGGGGTCAAATTCGAAGAGCTTGAGCTGAAGCTTCCGGAGGGCATCGAATCGATGTCCATCGAGGAGATCTCCGAGGCCATCAACAAGGCGGACAGAGAGAACTACGAGAAGATCAGCAAAGAGCTGGAGGATAAGGGTTCGGAGTGCAAGGACGCCATCCTTCACGCGTATCTGGATGATGAGCGCGGTATCGTTGTCGAGATCGTGCGCGTCGCGGGCAGTGAAGTCGGCGACGACGAGTGCCAGGAGCTTCTCGAGCGGATCTGCGCGAACCTGGATGACTATAAGGTCAAGATCAGCGGCCTCTCCGAGGAGGAGTTGACGCTTCTGGGATACAACTATACCGTGGAGATGAACTACCTCGGTGAGGACGGATCGATCTCCGCTGCCGTAGATACCGGTATCGGCGGAAAGCAGTTCGGTGTCGCGTATGCGATCATGTTCATCGTGGCAATGATCTGTATCATGTCCGGTACGCAGGTAGCCACGGCGGTTGTCACGGACAAATCGAGCCGTGTCGTTGAGCTTCTGCTCACCTCGGTGCGTCCGATGGCGCTTCTGCTCGGCAAGATCCTCGCCATGCTCGTGGCGACGATCGGTCAGTATGTCATTCTGTTCGCGGCAGTAGTGATCTCGAACAAGCTGACGGGAGTTATTTTCCATACGGAAACATCGTATCTTTCCTCCATCATTCCGAAGGGAATCCTGTCGAACATTACGATCGGAAACGGCCTGATCGTTCTCGCGCTCGTTGCGCTCGGCCTTGTGTTCTACGCGACGCTTGCCGGCCTGTGCGGCGCTATGGTCAGCAAGATGGAGGAGCTGCAGGATACGCTTAAGTATTTTACGTTCGCTTCCATGATCGGCATGTACATGGCGATCTTCGCGATCGTCTCGATGCAGAGATCGTCGACCAGCGCTTTCGTAAGATTCTGCGAGGTGTTCCCGATGACGTCGCCGATGACGACGCCGGGCGCGCGGATCGTCGGTGTTGTGCCGCTGTCATACGCACTGATCGCGATCGCGCTTTTAGTTGTGCTTGACTTCTTAACGCTTCGTTTTGCGGCAGGAGTCTATGAAGGTCTGATCACCAACATGGGCACCCGTCTGAAGCCGGGCGATGTCATCGCGATGGCGAGAAACAAGAAAAATAAAGGAGGTACGAAGTAATGGGTGGCTCCTTTTACAGACAGACCAAGACGGTGTTCGGGTTTTCCTGCTCGCAGATGCTGAAGAAGAAAGGCTTTGTGATCTCGACGATCCTGATCGCGCTGTTCATCTTCGGCGGTATTTTTGCCGTCATGGCGATCAGCGCCTCCAGTGAGCACAAGGAGGCTGAGGAACCGACGAAGGTCGGCAATCTCATTGTATGCAACGAATCCGACATCGTGTGCGAGGACGGATCCGTGCTTACGACCGCGCTTCTTGCGGACGCGATCCGTGAGGCGACGGACAGCAAGACGATCACGGTGGAGTGGAAGGATAAGGCCGTGATCGCGGATGAAGTCAAGGCAGTGGAAGGTGCACTCGGCGACGGGGATACGAACACATTTTTCGCAGTGATCCGGAAGACCGACGACGGGTACGGCCTTTATATGGTGCGCCCGAAGGAGTGCTCCTGGAGAGAGGGTGAGGTCACAAGCGCCGGTGAGGCGATGATCCCCCTGCTGAAGGAGTATGTGGAGCGCAATGTCAACGCGGAGCTGGCGATGTTCGTGCGCATGCCCACCGCGGGCGATACGATCGTCGTCGGTGAGGACACCAGCATTGCCGCGCAGTTTATCAAATATTTACTTCCTATGATTTCCGGTATGCTCGTGTATTTCATGGTGCTCATTTACGGCCAGGATATCGCGAGAAGTGTTGCGGCGGAGAAGACGAGCAAGCTCATGGAGATGATGCTCTCGTTTGTCTCTCCGGACGCGTTGATTTTCGGCAAGATCCTCGCC
>JAFZMO010000061.1 GCA_017551165.1 Lachnospiraceae bacterium | reverse complement strand
GGGTACACCCTGCGAGGGTGTTCCTACTAAGTTGCCTTGTTTTCTTGATCAGTGGGTGCACTTTGGCAAGTGTGTTCCTACGAAACCTTCTTGGATTCTTGTTTTGTGGGTACACCCTGCGAGGGTGTTCCTACTAAGTTGCCTTGTTTTCTTGATCAGTGGGTGCACTTTGGCAAGTGTGTTCCTACGAAACCTTCCTACTTTCTAGTCTAGTGGGTACACCCTGCGAGGGTGTTCCTACTAAGTTGCCTTGTTTTCTAGATTAGTGGGTGCACTCCGTGAGGGTGTTCCCACCAAATCCTATGGCTTCTTGATTAGTGGGCACACTCCAGCGAAAATTCACCCACGAAACTTGCTTAATTACTAGAATAGTAGGTACACTCTGACCAAAGTATACCTACTAAACTTGCTTGACATCTCGATTAGTGGGGGCACACCAGCGAAATTTCACCCACGAAACCTGCTCGACTTCTCAATTAGTGGGTACACCCCGGCAAAAGTATACCTACTAAACTTGCTTGATTGCCCTAATAGTGGGTTTCTCCCAACAAAAGAGCACCCACGATACTTGCAATATCTCTGATTAGTGGGTCCCCCCGGCAAAAGCATACCTACTAAACTTGCTTGATTGCCCTAATAGTGGGTTTCTCCCAACAAAAGAGCACCCACGATACTTGCAACATCTCTGATTAGTGGGTCTCCCCGGCAAAAGTATACCTACGAAACTTGCTCGACTTCGCAATTAGTGGGTCCCCCCGGCATAAGTATACCCACTAAAACCTCCGCTACTCCCGCCAGTGGGAATCCCCCCAGCCCGGCGGAAGCAAGCATCTTATTCTACAGCAGTAGTGCCGCAGATACAGCCAACCCGAGAAGCGCTGCGGCGATCGCCGGGACGGCGATGCGCACGCCGTAGGAAACGAATTTTCCGAAGGAGAAATCGACGCCGACGGTGCCGAGAAGCGACATCCACATGATGCCGGCGAGCGCTCCGACCGGCGTGAGGTACGCGCCGAGGTTCGAGCCGATGATGGTGGCGTAGACCGCGCTAAGCGGCGCGTTTCCGTAGGTCAACAGAGACGTGAACAGCACGCTCATGGGAATGTTGTTGATGATGTTGTCGGCAAGCGACGAAGTGATGCCGTAGGTGACGATCGGGTTGCCGTGCGCGAGCACTTCCGCAATGCGCCCCGACAGGCCGCTCTCATTGAGCGCCAGCACGAGGCCGAACATCGAGAGCACGAACGGCGCCAACAGCCACGGAAGGCGGTGAATGCTTCGGAACAGAAGACGCGGTCCGCGGCGCGTGACCACGTTCATCACGCAGGTGCACACGATCAGGCTGCCGGCCGCACACACGGCGATCAGCCACATCGGAAGGTTCACGTACGAACCGATCGCGAGCAGCAACGTGCACACGCCGAGGTGGATCATGCCGAGCACGACCGTCGGCTTGTGGCGAATGCTCACCTGCTTCGACTCCCCCTTCATCGGCACCGCGAGCTCCTTGCGGAACAGAAGGCGAATGGCGATGTACACCGCTGCCCCGGCCAGAACCGTCGGGATCAGCATCACCTTCACGTACGCCAGGAAATCGATCCCCGCGCCGGTCGCAAGGTAAATGTTGGTCGGGTTGCCGATGATGAGCATCATGCTGAACGTATTTGCCGCAATGAACTCCGTCACAAGGTACGGGATCGGGTTGACCTTCGCCGCCTTCGTAAAATACCCGATGAACGGCGTGAACGTCAGCACAACGATATCATTGGACGTGAAAACCGTGAGAACGGAAACCGTGAGAAACAGCGACGTGAGCAGCCTGCGCTGGTCGCTTCCCGCGCGCGCGAGCGTGCGCCCCGCGAGATAATGGAAGAAGCCCGCCTCATCGAGGTAGACTGAGAGAAATGTCATTGAGAAAAATAAGGCCAGGATCTTGATCGGGTTGACCGCCGTGTCCGCCGTAAGCCCCGCCGCATACTGCTTCGGCGTGAGCCCGCCGAGCACCAGCAGCAGGATCAGGCCCGTGATCGCCACCAGCGGATAGGTATCAAAAACAATGCCCCGGATCGTAATCCGCGGCTTCGCGATGATCGCCGTCATCATGATCAGACAAGTCGCAAGTGCGATGATACCGACCTTGACCATTCCTGCCCCTTTCACGGAGTTGCCCTATTGTCGCGAAGCAACCCCACAGCCAAAGGAATTATAGCATTTTCCGAGGGAAATGCAACAGGATTTCACAGCCGCGATTCTTCGGAAAATAATTGCGTCCAAGCCCGTCGTGTGTTAGTATAAATCTGTGTCGGCACAGAGCCGGGCGGCATAAGCCAAAACGGCAGAAAACGTCGGCGCAGTAAGCGATGAAAAGGAGAACGAACATGAAATTCAACGCTCAAAAAGTGAAAGACGAATGTGTCGCGTGGATCCGCGACTTTTTTGAAAAGAACGGCCCCGGCTGCAATGCGGTGGTCGGCATCAGCGGCGGCAAGGACAGCTCGATCGTCGCGGCGATGTGCGTTGAGGCGCTCGGCAAGGACCGCGTGATCGGCGTGCTGATGCCCAACGGCGAGCAGCCCGATATCGACTACTCCCACAAGCTTGTGGAGCATCTCGGCATCCGCCACTATGTGGTCAACATCAAGGATGCGTACCAGGGCATCGTCAATGCTCTTCCGGAGGACCTTCCGCTCTCCGAGCAGGCGCGTGTCAATCTTCCGCCCCGCCTTCGCATGTCGACGCTGTACTGCGTATCGCAGTGCTGCAACGGCCGCGTTGCCAACACCTGCAACCTCTCGGAGGACTGGGTCGGCTACTCGACGCGCTACGGTGATTCGGTCGGCGATTTCAGCCCCTTAAGCCACCTGACCGTTCAGGAGGTCAAGGCGATGGCCCGCCTGATCGGCGTTCCGGAGGAGCTCATCGAGAAAAAGCCGTCCGACGGACTGTGCGGCAAGACCGACGAGGACAACCTCGGCTTCACGTACGCGACGCTCGACCGCTACATCCGTACCGGCGAGATCGACAGCGAGACGGACAAGGCGAAGATCGACCGCCTGCATCGCAAGAATCTCTTCAAGCTGGCGCTGATGCCTTCGTTTGACCCCGGCATCGCCACGAAGGCAGATGAGTGACCTGCCGCGGCATGGAATCATGGTTGACAGGCAAACCTTTACCGGAGAACAAGGATAAACAAAACTCACGGAATCCCGCCCCCAAAAGGTGGGATTCTCGCTCTGCGAGAGCGATTTTCGCTCCGCTCGGTAGACTTTTCACTCTCGCACACCTAGAATGACAGCAGAATCCGAAAGGGGGGATTTACATATATGGAAAGAAAAACTTTTGGTACTTTGCTGTCAGCATTGCGCAAGGCAAACGGTATGACACAGAAGGATCTTGCAGAACGGCTCAACGTCTCCGACAAGGCCGTCAGCCGCTGGGAGCGCGACGAAAACTATCCTGATCTGCCGCTGCTGCCGGTGATCGCAGAGATATTCGGTGTCACGACAGACGAGCTGCTGCGCGGGGAACGCAACAATCCGGAGACCGGTGAACCGAACACCGTCACCGCTCCCGATCGCTCTGCGAAGCAGGTGCAACGACTGGTCGACAGTGTCAACACACGCTTTTTGATCGGTTGTGTCATCGCGGTCGTAGCCTTTCTGGCAACGATCCTGCTGCGGGCGTGCACTCATTTTGCGTATGAGCCTGCTTCTGTTTATGAACCGTATCGTACGAACGAAGGCGCGCACATACTGTACTCGCTCACGCAAGGACTGACCTGGTGCACGTGGATCGTAACGATCGGCTTCGTGATCCTCTACTATATCAGTTCGAGGAACAAGCTGAATGAAACCATTATCACCGATTACGAGGCGACGTTAGCGGACGGCAGGAAACGTCTTCAGGAGAAGCTGCGCTACACTTTGGCGCCTCTGGTCGCCGGGATCGGCCTGCTGCTCATGGATCTCGAGCTGAACGGAGACAGCGATCAGCAGTTTATAGGGCTGCTCATATTTGCGGTTCTCCTTGCCCTGTTCCATCTGATCTGGAAGGCGGCGTCCGTGGTCTTCAGCCGCGCCTTTGATCTTCGCGGAAGGCTCGAGCGAAGCCGTAACAAGCCTTTTTGGAACATCTGGCTCAGACGCTGCGTTCTGATCGAAGGGATCATATTGCTCATTTGGATCGGTATCTTTATCATCGGCGAGCGGACAGACGGACTTGCCTTTGCACCCGGAAAGGTTTTCTTCAAGGTCGACAGTTTCATTGAATATATGGAACAAGCGTCGACTTCCGAGTCCCATGATGATTTCGATTTTACGATCCGCGTTGGAAGGTCATTCCGAAATTTCCATCTTTTGCAAGACCATGACAACCTTGGTTTTGCCAAGTACGCCTCCAACTACGATGAAGCTACTTCGATCAATTATTATACCAGCAACGATTACTCCTGGGACACTGTTGTTCTTCTCAATGACGGAGCGATACGAGGATACAGCATTTACGGAGATATTTTCTACGATAAGACAGAAGGCATTTCCTTCCGGCTGAACAACCACTCTGTCGGAGGTATACATCTCGGTCCTTTTGACAACTTGTTGCCGATCCGCGTGTGTACTCCGTTCTGCGCCGACATCGGCTTCGGCATATGGATCTTCCTTCTCATCATGATTCCGATCATCGTGATGCCGTTTGCCGCATGGCGCCTTTGGAGGAAATGCAGCAAGCAGTTTGAGCGCTGGAATTCCGAGGCACCGGAGCCTGCCGCAGAGGGTATGATCCTCGAGCCGACGGCATCGGCCATCGACGCAGCGGCTATGAACGCAGAGGCAATAGCTACAGACGCCGACATGGCGGCAACGGACTTCGAGGACACATCGGAAAATGTGCCTGCGCCGAAGGACGAGGCACCACCTGAATCTGACAACACCTAAAAAGGAAAGGGCAACGCACGGCATGGCGCGCTGCCCTTTTCTTTTTGTACGGCTATCGTGCTGCAAGAAGTTTTTTCTTTGTAGCCTGCCCCTCGCCGGGATAATCCTGCTCCAGCCTCTCTATGACTGCAAGGCCTTTCTCTATCGCCTCCAGTCTCTCGGAACGATCCTTCAGCGCAAGGCTTCTGTTGAGGTAACACTGCGCCAGATTGTCCGCAACCGTAGGATTTCTCTGCTCCTCATAGAGCTTTGTAAGGATCCGGATCGCCTCGTCGCTTGCCATCACCGAATCGACCAGGAAATTGTCGCGCATCACGGACGTGAGTTCCCCCTGCTGGCTGAGCAGATATCGGCATCCCGCCAGATTGATCTGCATCTGCGACATCTTATACCTGTTTAGGTAGGAATCCTCCCGGTTCAGCGACTCCTTCATGTTTTTGATCGCCATGAACATAAAGCGAACGGCTCTGTTGATGTCCCCGATCTTTCGCTCGTAATCCGCATACGAGCTGTAGATCACGGACTTCAGACGGTAGTAGTACGCCGTTTCGTCTCCGTAGTAATCCTCGAGGCAGACCTCGGCCTCCTTCGTCTTCTGAAGCATATATTGAAGATTTTGCGCGTCACTTTTACCTGGCAGCGGATTGCCGAATTCAATGTCCCCTTCGTTGAGAAGACATTCAACCTTCCACAGCCACGGTTCCGAGTCGTCCTCCGCGCCGTAGTCATCAATTGAGTCGATGAGCGACTGACAGAGCCCATTGGCCTCCTCCAGGCGCCCCTGCATCGACAGTGCACCGTTCAGGCCATCGTCTAAGAGGATGCGTTTCATTTTCCGAAGCTTGTCGAGATTGACCTCTCCGCTCTGTAGGAGTTCCCATGCGCGCAGCTGCCAATTCATTGCTTCCGTTGCATCGTGATTGACCTCGTACCCCTCCGCATACGTATAGAACAGCTGCTCCGCCGCCTCCTCAACGCCGGACTCTGCAGCCTCCCGGAGGAGCTGTATTCCCCGTCCTGCATCCTTCTCGACCCGGAACCCCAGATAAAATGCCATTCCGAGAAGATATCGATAATACGGATTCTCCCGATTCCGGCTCGCATCGCCGCTGCCGGCATTGTCCGTGATTTTCTGTAAGGACTGTTCCAGCAACGCGTGATCCCGAAGACGGATGAACGGCGGGATAGCGGGAAATGCCTCTTCCATGCGCGCCCGCTCAACGGTCCTCACCTCCACCGGCACCATCGGCTTCCCCATGCTCACGGCATCCTTATACTCGTGCTCCATGACATAGTTCGGCCTTCCGTTCTCGTGAATCTCCAGCAGGTTCGGCGTAACCGCCAGGACGACCGCATCACTTCTCTCCATGGCTTTGAGGATATCCTCGTGGAAATTTCTTCCCGGTATCAGGAAATCGTCATACCAGGTTTCTGCAGCGGCTCCCCATTCCGTGTCGTGCACCGCTTTCAGGATCAGCAGTGCCTCCTCGCGGTCTTTCTTCCGGTAGCTCAAAAACAGCCGTCTTGTGAAAGCATCCTTGATGATCTCCTGCTTCAGCTCCGGCGACACCAGCAGTCGGTCGATCTGTTTCTTGATCTCTGCCTTCGCGGTAGCCGTACCCAGGCGAACCCTGTGCAGGCTTCCGAATTTTGCGGAAAATGCAGGGATGATCTCCGCCGATTTCAAAAGAGGCAGGATGAACATGCCCTGCGCCGACATTTTCCCGAACGAAAACTCCGGATACCGCTCCACGGCGTCAAGATACGCCTCTGAGATGACCGGAACATACATCTGGATTTGAGCGATCTCCGGTTCGTCGTACGCGGAAAATATCTCTTCCGGATCATCCGCGTACCAGCATGCATATCGAAAGCCGTCGTTCTCTTCCAGGAGGCCGTCGATGACCTCGGTCACGATCGCTTCATCCTCCTTCATCGCATGAAACAGGAGGTAATCCTTACCGTTCGGTGACGCATTCCCTTTCGTTCTGTAATGTAGTCGTATCATGATCAAAACCTTCCCCGTATAGCCGCATATGGATTGTATGCGGAACCGCCGCCCAGCAGATACCCGTAATAGGAATCTCCGGTCTCCGCGCATTTGAGCGCCACTCTCTCTGCGTCTTGAAAGGACTCAATATGCGTCTTCGACCAGGTGTAGTCGCAGAACGGCTCCTCCTGATACAGTTTTTCCATACAATATGTCTGACCGCACACACTACATGTCTGAAATTGGGCCAGCCGCTCCATTTGCCCGGCATCATTTTTCTCATACAATATGAACTGTTTGAAGTCGTGCTCGTGGTTCTTCTTCGCCTTTTTCAGATACTTCGGATTCTCGATCATGCTCTCTGCAAGCTCCCGGATCTCCTCATCACGATCGTTGATAGCAACCTGCGCAAGCACATCCTGCTTTGTCAGCCGGCGCACGGCACTCTTCCGGATCTCCCATATTTCTTCGTGAAGTGCTGCCTCAGCAAGTATATCCTGGTTATCGGTGTAGCACACGGCTCCCCACCGTGTATAAGGCTCTTTCCCATGAGCGTGCCGTTCCGCAATCTTCAGGATCTCCGGATCATTCTCGAAGCCCAATTCCTCTAATTGCATATAAGCGTCCAGCTTGTTTTCACCATTGCGGTCATGTAACAGCGTTCGGATCAGATCCTCCCTCTCCGTAAAAAACCTCGCCATTTCTTTGGGTCCCCTATAATCTCCATCCATTCCACGGATCAATTCCGCATAAAGACGGAAAATGTCGTTCCAGTCGCCGCCGTTGCGGAACTCTTCATCGAATTTATCATGTACTAAACTACCTGCATACTGATGAACATAGCTCTCCCCGATCTGCAGTGCCAGTTGTGCAAGAAACCTTACATCGGTTATTCTTCTCGCCGCTGCAATCTGAAATTCCTCTTCCGTGGTTATATCGACTGCTATGCTCTTCAGATAATCCTGGTCGTTTATTCTGTCGATAGCCAATCCCCGTAACATACCGTTAGGACTCTCTTCGTAAGCCCTATGCAGGTTCTCTTCCGTCTCTGTGTCCAGTTTCTTCTTGACACGCTCTATGCTGTTAAACAAACCGAATTTCTTTTTCATCCAATACGGTTTTCCCATTCCGATGCCCTCCCTTCTCCTTTGCACGGTGCTCTCCTACAGCCGGTAGATCCTCACCCCGTCAAACTTCTTCAGCAGCACGAGCAGCTTGTTGAACGGTTTCCAGTCCTTCTGCTGGTCGCTCTCCGACAAATGGTGATAATGAAGCATCGACCGCTCGGGCGTCAGCTCCCCATCCAGCATCAGCTTATGGCGGCGCAGCTGCTCCCGCAGCGCGGAGCGAGCCTTCTTCATTTCCTCCGCCGGTACGTCCAGCGGCAATGTCTCGTACTCGCGTCCGTAGCACCATCCCAT
>JAFZMO010000060.1 GCA_017551165.1 Lachnospiraceae bacterium | reverse complement strand
GTCATGTCGAAGGCGGAGATCCAGAAGATTGTCGACGCCAACAAGATGGGCGAGATGAACACCGAGATCGATTCGACGCTGATCAAGATCAATCACGACGACGGTCCGGATATCGACGATCCTACGCAGCCGAAGAAGAAGAAGGAAGTGTTCGACGAGAACGGCATCCGCATTGAGGAAGTGGCCGGTCGTACATTTTTCGGGAAAATGATGATCATCAAGGATCCGTCCCAGGTGATCGTAGGAACGACCTATCCGTGGGGTGACCTCGGCAAGGATCTGGACAAGATCGTTGAGGGTGTCGGCGGTGTCGCCGGCGTGAACGGCGGTCTGTACCAGTCGGACAACAACAAGGGCGGCAAGCCGTACGGCGTTGTCGTTTCGCGGGGACAGATCCAGTACAATTCGCCGTCGCAGCGCGGACTGTATCTGATCGGATTTAACGAGGACGATCTTCTGGTCATCAAGGACATCCAGGGGATGAAGGCCGATGATGTGAAGAAGTACGTTGAGGAAGCGCGCATCCGCGATGCGGTTACGTTCCAGGAGGAGGCTTCCGACGCGAACAACCATTTTGTGCCGTTGGTCATCAACGGCGAGGGCCGTGAGCTGAAGGGACAGGGCAGCGGCAGCAACCCGCGTACTGCCATCGGACAGCGCGCGGACGGCGCGATCCTTCTGTTCGTGACGGACGGCCGTGGCGCCGGCGGACATCTCGGAGCGACGGCATCCGACCTGATCAGCGTCATGCTCGATTACGGTGCGGTCAACGCGGCCAACCTCGACGGCGGCAGCTCTTCCGCGATGTATTACAACGGAAATTATGAGATGACGAGTGTAACCTTCTACTATCAGCATGCTTCGTGGCGTCTTCCGGATGCCATGGTCGTGCTGCCGAAGAGCAATTGAGGAAACGCCGGCTGACCGGCGGAGTGAAGATATGAACAAGTACGAAAGATAACAGGGGGAGAGTTTCTCAAGTGGCAATTGATGAGAACAACAAGAAGAAGCCGAGCCGGGGGGAGCGGTACCGCAATCTGTATGATGCGTACCGCGACGAGACGGAGAGCGAAGAGGACGATTTCTGGAGCACGCTGAACGGACCGGTGCAGGAGGCGTCAGGCAGCTCGGGAAGAAAGCCGGAGCCGGAGGACGTCGACGACGAGGATGTCGACGACGAGGATATCGATATCGACGATGAGGACGATGACGATGATCTCGCGGATCCCGAGGAGATCTTAGCAGCGAAGGCAAGAGCCGCCAAGAGGGCATCGGCAGGAACGGCACGCGGCGCGGCAGCGGGAGTATACCGCAGTGCGCAGGCGAACGCGAGAACGGCACGCAGCGCGGCGGCGAGAACCGCACGCAACGCAGGCGCGAGCGCAAGATCAACCCGCAGCGCGGGGGATGCGTCGGAGCGCGAGGTTACGGCGCCGAGACGGAAGGTGAACAGAAAAAAACGCGAGCAGGAGCGGAAGCTTAAGCGCGGACGCAGAATGTTTATCGTGTTCCTGGTGCTCTGGTCGCTTGTGCTGATCGGCGGCGGCATCTGGCTTTGGAGATACACCGGACGGTGCCTTGTGGAGTACGAGGCGTCGCAGCCGGAAAATAACGCGGAGCGCCTTCTGCAGGAATTTGTCACCAAGGTGCGCAACGGTTCCATCGAGGGTGAGTTCAAGGAGTTCAGCGACTCTGAGGACTGGAAGCTTCCCGGTGTGTTCGAGAGCGCGACGCTGATCAAGGAGCAGTACATC
>JAFZMO010000059.1 GCA_017551165.1 Lachnospiraceae bacterium | reverse complement strand
GATATAGACCGGCGGAAAATTCTCAAAGCTCCCGAACAGCGGGCTGAACGCCGCATCGGCCGGGTCTCCGTTCCCCATGTATGCCCTGGCGGACTTCATCACAAACTCCTTCGACAGGATCGGATCGGTGTCCCGGTTGGCCTCGTAGGACTCCGCCGTTCCGGTCATGTCGGTCCACGGGCTGAACAACAGAAGCAGCCGCGGCACCGGCTTTCCCTGCGCGATCAGACGCTGCGTAAGGCAGAGCGCCATGTTGCCGCCCGCCGAGTCGCCTGCCAGGATCACGTGGTCCGCAGGGACAACATTTTCCGTAAGATAGTTCCACACGACATCCGCGTCCTCCGCTGCCGCCGGGTACGGATGCTCCGGCGCCAGCCGGTATGCGAACGAATAGGCCGTGAATCCTGTTGCCGTGGCAAGCTTGGTCGAGAGGTTGCCCGCGTAACCGAGCCCGCCGCTCACGTACCCGCCGCCGTGGCAATAGAGGATCACATACTCGGGATTATGCGCAAAATAAGGCCTGAACTCCTCGCAGCGGATCTTGCCGAGACGAAATCTCTTCCGCTCCACATCGCCCTTGGGCGTCGCAAGGCCTCCTGCCCAGTCGGCAAGCTTCCGGTGGCGCTTGATCTCCGCCTCCGTGCTTGCCTTTCCGGCCATGAAGTTCGCGGCCTTCAACGTTTTGATCAATGGATTACTCATTGCTTCAGCCTTTCGCTCTCCTCTTGTGAATCACCTTGAAAAATACTACCGCACCGTCTCCAGACGAATAGTGTTGGTGCTTCCGGACGCTCCGCCTGCCAGTCCGCCGGTCAGGATCACGTTATCGCCTTTCTCCAGACCGAAGACCTCCTTCGCATGCCGGATTGCGTAATAGAACATGACATCCACGGAGTTGAATTCCTCGCTCATCACCGGCGTGACGCCCCAGCTCAGGTTCAGCTTCCGCCATGCTTTCTCACCGGTCGTCATGCCGATAATATCGACCGGGCAACGGAACCGGCTGACCATTCGGACCGTGATGCCCGAGATTGAACTGATCACGATCCCCTTCGCTTTCGTATCGATCGCCATGGCGCACGTCGCGTGGGAAACCGCGTCGATATTGCTCTTGATCTTGTATTCCGTAGCATAAAAACGCTTTACGTAGTCAATGTTCTTCTCTGTATATTCGGCAATCTCCGCCATGTTCCGCACGGCTTCAACGGGATACTTGCCCGCTGCGGACTCTCCGGAGAGCATGACTGCCGACGAGCCGTCATACACCGCATTGGCAACGTCCGAGATCTCCGCTCTCGTGGGACGAAGATTGTGGATCATGGACTCCAGCATCTCCGTTGCCGTGATAACGCGCTTGCCGAGCAGACGGCATTTCTTGATCAGGTATTTCTGGATCGCCGGCACCTCCACAAACGGGATCTCCACGCCGAGATCTCCTCGCGCAACCATGATACCATCCGCAATCTCGCAGATCTCCTCGATGTGATCCACGCCGGAACGGTTTTCAATCTTGGCAATGACATCGATGTCCTCGCCGCCGTTTTCATTCAGGAATGTCCGCAGCGCAAGGATATCATCGCGGTTGGACACGAAGGAAGCCGCCACAAAATCGACGTCGTTCCGAATGCCGAAGAGGAGGTCGTCCTTGTCCTGCTCGCTCAGGTAATCGCCCTTAAAGACATGGTTCGGAAAATTCATGCTCTTCCGGTCGGAGATCTCTCCTCCGGCGATCACGCGGCACACGACATCCTCGCCCTTCAGCTCTTCCACTTCGAATACGAGCAGGCCGTTGTTGACCAGGATCCGGTCTCCGACGGACAACTCGTCCACAAGCCCCTTGTAGCTCACCGACACTCTGTTCTCATCGCCTTCCACATCCGCAACCGTGAACGTGAACTGCTGTCCTTCCGCGAGAACCGCTTTCTTATTGCGAAATGTCTTGATGCGGTACTCCGGTCCCTTCGTATCCAGCATGATCGGAAGGGGATAGTTCAGCTTCTCGCGGACCTTCTTGATCAGGTCGATCTTCTTCTGATGCTCCTCATGCGTCCCGTGTGAGAAGTTAAGCCGCGCAACATTCATTCCCGCCCGACACATCTCGGTGAGGGTCTCTTCATTTTCACTTGCCGGTCCTATAGTACAGATAATCTTCGTCTTTCTCATGTCAGTTTCACTCCGTAAAAATCATTTCTGCTTCTTTTGATGCTTTGCCTCTATTAGCGTATATGCGATCGCCAGTCCGATCGATGCCATCACCACTCCGAGGATCGGGATGACAAACAGCGGCGGGTTCTGCTTCAAAAACAACAGCGGGATCCCGAACAGCTCAAAGATGCCGGCATACACAAACCAGATCTTCGCCACCGCATGGTTGTATTTCTTTACATCATCCACTTCGGGCGGCTTGATACCCGCGAAGAAGCCCACAGCGTTCTTCGCCTTCAATGCCCAGATCCCGATGCCGCACAACAGTACTGCCACTACGCTCCAAACAATAAACCCTGCCAACATTTCATTCACCCCCCATTACAATGATTTCCGCCGGCGCAACGCGAAATCGCGTCTCTTTATTCGTATACCGGATCCCCGCTTCGATGCAGCGGATGACATTGATCACTCCGGCATGCGTGACCAAAAGCGCATTGCCATCCAATGCCTCTGCCCTGCTCTTAAACTCCTTCCACGCTTCCCTGACACGCTCATAAAACTGCTTCGGGCTTTCCCCGTTGGGGTATTGCTGCTCCCACTCCAGGGAGGAATAATAGAGTCCCGGGTATTCCTTCCGGAAGCGTTCCTTCGGAATCCCCGCCAGGTCCCCGTTGTTTGTCTCCCGGAACTCCTTGAGATACGTGACCGGCAACCCCAAACATTCGGAAACAATATCGGCTGTCTCTTTCGCCCGCTGCAGATCGCTTGCGAATATATGCCGGATATCATACGCATTGTCCGCGAAGCTCTCGCAGGCTTTCCTCACCTGCTCGATCCCGTTCGGCGTAAGCCCGGCATCGCTCCAGCCCCCCAGCCTGAAGTCGTCATCCTCACCATGTCGCATCAGTAAAATCATCTGTTCTCACCTGCAAACTCAGCGCATTTTGCGCTCAATACTCATCCAGAAAATGATGTCTCACACCGTCCTTCTTGTATTCGATCACGGTGTTCAGGTTGACATTTTCCATGCTCTTGAAAATGTTCGCCTCCACGAAGGGATTGCTCTTCTTGAGCTCCGCGATCAGCTTCTTCGTCTCAAGGCGCTTGGAAGACGTGGTCCCGTCCTCATGGCACGTCGTGCATGTGTCCGTAAAATGGCACGCGCACTGCAGGAAGTGAAGCTCATTGTAATCCCGCCACGCGCAGATATCATTTTCCCTGACGAAATACAGCGGACGGATCAGCTCCATCCCTTCGAAGTTGGTGCTGTGAAGCTTGGGCATCATGGTCTGTATCTGGCCGCCGTGAAGCATCCCCATCAGGATCGTTTCGATCACGTCGTCGTAGTGATGACCCAGAGCGATCTTGTTGCACCCAAGCTCCTTGGCCTTGCTGTACAGATACCCGCGTCTCATTCTGGCACAGAGGTAGCACGGGCTCTTCTCGATGACATCCACAGTATCAAAGATCGTGCTCTCGAAGATCGTGATCGGAATCCCGATCGCCTCGGCATTGCTCTCGATCAGCGCCCGATTTTCCTTGTTATATCCGGGATCCATGACGAGAAACGTCAGCTCAAACCGGATCAACCGATGCCTCTGTATCTCCTGGAACAGCTTGGCCATCAGCATGGAGTCCTTGCCGCCGGATATGCAGACAGCGATACGGTCGCCCTCCTCGATGAGCTTATACTCCTTACACGCCTTAGCAAACGGTGTGAAGAGCTGCTTGTGAAACTTCTTCCGGATACTCTCCTCCGCACGCTTCTTCTTTTCTTCCCTGTCGCCCTCGTTCCGGATCCGCGATCTGACAAACCCTACATAGCCCTCGGTAAGGCTGTAGCATTTCCTGCCTTCAAAGCAGGGCAAGGTGTCATCGATCTCCCGCGATCTCCGCCCGATCTCACAGTAGAAGACAAGCTTCTTCTCAAGGGGAATGTCCGCAAGCTTCGCACTGTTTTCAAGCTCGTCGACAAAAATGTGGATCGCTCCCGGAATCATACCGTAGGCTGTGAGTCCCTCGTCTCTGATGTCGATGAGCTCGTAAGACCCTTCCGGCAGCGCTTTCAGTTCATCGTATGTTATCTCGATCATTTTGCTTTCTTCTCGCGCTCCTCACGCTTTCTCCGCCGCTGTTCCCGGTTGTTCTTCTCCGACTCAAACAACTCCACTGCAGCATCGGTCAGTTCATCCGGCCAGACTCTGCCGGTCGCTTTGACCTTCGCCCACGGGCACAGTTTTTCGTAATCATCGTCAAATACGATCGTATACGGCGGGCCGCAACGGTCGTTCACGTCCATATACAAATGCCTTCCGTCGCTAATGCTCTCAAACGTATCGTGGTCGCTCATACCGTCTTCCAGCAGATCGAAGGTTTCCCTGGTGATCTCGTACAGGTGATAATACCCGCTCCCGCTGCGCTCTGCCGTGCATATTCCGCTTGTCTCATCATAACAGGCTTTCCAGCCTTCACCCTCTTTGAACTTCATAATGCCTCCAATATTCT
>JAFZMO010000058.1 GCA_017551165.1 Lachnospiraceae bacterium | reverse complement strand
TCGGCAGATTGCGCTATATTTCCTACAGTTACTGGGACGAACTCTCGAAGGGGACGAGCCGCCCGGATGAGGCTGCGAAGACTGTCAATGAGGGTGTCGAGATCTTCGGCGTGTCCAACCGGTATTTCCTGGAGGGAAGGGAGCTGCTTTTGGAGGGGAAACATTTTCCGCCGATCATTGTGCTGACGGACGGGAACGGACCGTGTGTGCTGATCGAGGGACATTGCAGGGCGACGTGCTATGCGCTGGTGCCCGGGAGTTTCGCGGGCACGGAAGGGTACGTCGGGTTCTGCACGACGGAGGAGTTGTACAGGTATAATCCCGCCACGGCAGAGTAAGGCGGTTTGTGTAGAGAACGGTTATATGCGATCGCGGTATATTCATTTGGCGGCCGGCATAGTATCGTATGCTTTGTAAGAAACACAGAAAGTGAGGAGCGGATACTATGAAGTACAGAAACGCAAAGGATGTTTTTCCGGAGAAGCTGCTTCGGCAGATCCAGAAGTATGTCTCGGGCGAGACCATCTACATTCCGGCCGGTGTAGAGAAGAAGGACTGGGGGGAGACCTCGGGATATCAGCAGTATATCCGCGAGCGCAACGCCGCGATCCGGGACGCATTTCAGAGCGGTAAGACGATCGAAGCACTGATGGAGGAGTATTCGCTTTCTTACGACACGATCAAACGAATTGTTTACAGTAAGAAGGAGGTTACTATGCTAAAGTATAGTGCGACGCTTGCATCCGCAATGGAATATGGCAAGGCAGAGAAGATGGACGCGTGGGTTCATCTGTATTTAAACGAGGAGGGACGAAACATTCCTTTCTCAGACGGATTGAAGTTATTTGACCGGTATTTCATAAGCCCGGCGGAGTTTCCGATCAGTTTGTTTCATCGGTGTGCAGGTCCCGAGGAGGACATGAAGTACCGCATCGATAAGGGCTGGTGGGAGCATAAGATCTCGGAGCTCACGAAGGCGGTTCAGGCCGGACGTGAGATGCCGCCGATGATCGTCCACTATGTGGACGGCGAGTTCGAGCTCAATGACGGCAACCATCGCCACAAGGTGTATGAGGACTTTGGGATCGAGACCGCCTGGGTCATCCTCTGGATCACCGAGGAGGAAGAACTCGCGGACTTCATGAGCAAGTACGGCGAGTACGTGAAGGATTGCACGATCATCCGGAGATGATCGTTTCGGAAAATGTGCCTGATCTTTGGGCGCGGTAAGGAGATTTATCATGAGACTGTTTATGATCAGCGGACCGTGCGGCTCCGGCAAATCAACGATGAAGGACGCCCTCTCGGAGATCATGGATCCGAACGTTTATGCATGCATTGACATCGACGAGGTCGGTTTTAACTGGTGGGATTACGCAGGGACCGATCACGAGTCGAAGTACCACGATGACTGCATCGCGGAGGCTGTGAAGCGGGCGGGGGATCGTGACCTGATCTTCGTGTCCTGCACGAATCCGCAGGATTTCATCGAGAAGCACGTGCTGCCCGAAGAGGTTGACTCGACGGTGTTTATCATCCTGAATCCGACCGATGAGGCGATATGGGCAAGACTCCGCGCCAGACCGGCGGAGAGAGGCTTCACGTCCGATGAGAAGATCGAGCCGCACATCGGCTACAATCAGTGGTTCCGCAGGAACAGAGGGAAGTTCCCGCTTGTCATCGACAACACGGACCAGACAATCGACGAGACGGCGGCGATCATCAAAGAATTTATCAAGAGATTCGAGTGATCGGATCCGCGCGCAGTATTATGAGAGAAGAGGAAACAAACATATGTCGGACAAGAAAGCACTTGTCGTGATCGATATGCAGGAGGATTACCTCAACGCACATCGAAAGAAACTGTTTTCGTACGATACGGATGCCCTGGTGACTTCGGTCAACAGGGCAATTGCCGTGTTTCGGGAGAAGGGCTGCGATGTTTTGTACGTGAAGCAGGTCTTCCAGAACATTGTTACAAATCGCGTGTTCATCGGCTTCACGATCAAGGGGACGCCGGGCGCGGAGATCTATGAAGGGGTGAACGTCGTGTCGGAGCTTGTGTTTGAGAAATATTTCTCGGATTCATTTTCCGCGAAAGCGTTCCGCGAGCACGTGGCAGCGGCGGGGTACAAGGAGCTTGTGCTGTGCGGGCTCGACGAGTGCGGCTGCGTCGGTGCGACGGCGAAGGGCGCGGTCAAGGCGGGCCTTACAGTGACGATGCTCACGGACTGCATCGGCCGGCGTTTTCCGGACAAAAAGGTGCAAAAGATGCGAAAGAAACTGAAGGCGCTCGGCGTGATTTACGATTGACCGCGCGGCGCTTTTGTTTGTATACTGTAATCGATACGATGGCAAAGGAGACGGAAGCATGTCGGACGAGAATTTTGCGCATAAAAAAGACGGTGATGAGGCGCTGTGCTGGAAGACGCTCTCTTCGCGCGTGATCCTGCACCACAGGGTCATGGACTTCGTGGAGAAGGAGGAGCAGGCGGCGGACGGCCTGACCGGGAAGTACGTGGCGATCAGCACGCGCAACTGGGTGATCGCGATCCCGGTGCACGACGGCAAATTCGTGATGGTGCGCCAGTGGCGCCACGGCCTCGACGGCATCACGGTGGAGTTCCCGGGCGGCGTTCAGGAGAGCGATGAGACGCCGGAGGACGGCGCTGCGCGCGAGCTTCTCGAGGAGACCGGCTACCGCGCCGGGCGTGTCACGGTGCTCGGCCGATGCAACCCGAACCCTGCGATCTACGGCAACACGATCACCTTCGTGCTGGCGGAGGAGCTGACACCGACGAACGAGCTTCACACGGACGAGGACGAGTTCGTCGAGCCGGTCGAGATCCTCGTGGAGGAGGTCATCGAGCGGTTCGGCAACGGCGAGTACTGCAACGCGTTCGTTGGGACAGGGATCGCGTTATACTTGAAAAATATCGGCGTAAGAGGATGATTTCACACAAAGGAGACAGAAAAATGGCAGGTTCCGACATTGACAAGAAAACAGGTTTCAGGGAAAATCCTTACAAGGACAAGCCCCAATATACAAAGGACAACGTGGTGACGCTGTGCGACGCCAAATTCATACGTCTGTACGACCTTCAGTACCGCGAGGGCGCGCACTACTGCGACGCTTCGCGGAGAGTGAAGGAGGAGCTCGTGGCGCTCAAATCGGACGAGGAATTCCGCTCGATGCAGCCCGATGCGGTGACGATCGCCGTGGTGGTGATCCTGCCGGGCGAGGCGCCGAAGCTGCTGCTCAACTACGAGTACCGCTATCCCATCGGCCAGTATCTGCT
Source organism: Lachnospiraceae bacterium (assembly GCA_017551165.1). GTDB lineage: Bacteria > Bacillota > Clostridia > Lachnospirales > Lachnospiraceae > ISDg. The sequence continues at coordinate 3,195 of JAFZMO010000058.1, read as the reverse complement.
GAGCCCGATCGCGGGACTGATCGATCCGGGCGACCGCGACGGCGACAACCCGCTGGTGGAGGCGGCGATCCGCGAGATCCACGAGGAGTGCGGACTCGTTGTGAAGCCGACGGACAAGGTCACGGTGCTCAATCCGTGCGCGCTCTCCTCGCCGGGCATGACCGACGAGAGCAATGCGTTCCTTTGCGCGGAGATCACACTCGAGGACGCGTCGGAGGTGACGCAGGCCGGAGCGGAAGGGACGGAGCTGTTCGCCGGGTTCGAGCTGGTGGACGTCGCGGAGGCGGAGAAGCTCTTCACGACGGGACGCGACTCGTACGGCAACTTCTTCTCGCTCGCCACATGGGCCGTGCTGGGGTATTTCTTACGGGAGTACCGATAATTTTCGGAAAATGAGATCCCGTAGCAGGAGGTAAGATGAAAGCGATCAACGGACGCAGTTGTAAACTCTTCGACGGGCTCTTCACGGAGCGCGAGAACAGCAACCGGGAGTACCTGACGGAACTGACCAATGCGGGATTGTTGCAGAACTATTATCAGGAGGCCGGCCTTGCGCAGAACTTCGGCGCGAAGGCGATGGCGCACCACGGCTGGGAGGATCCGTCCTGTCAGCTGCGGGGACATTTTCTGGGACATTACCTGAGCGCCTGCGCGATGCGCGTGGCGGCGTACGGGGATGCGGAGCTGAAGGCGAAGGCCGATGCGATCGTGCATGAGCTTGCGCGCTGTCAGTCGGAAAACGGCGGACAGTGGGCTGCCTCGATCCCGGAGAAGTATTTTGCGTGGATCGCGCGCGGCAAACAGGTGTGGGCGCCGCATTACACGGTGCACAAGACGTTCATGGGCCTTGCGGACATGTACCGCCTGACCGGCAACAAGGAGGCGCTGGCGGTCGCGAACCGCTTTGCGGACTGGTTTGTCGCATACACGGACGGTCGGACGCGCGAGGAGCTCGACGATATCTTGGATTTTGAGACCGGCGGAATGCTGGAGGTCTGGGCGGACCTGCTGGAGGCGACCGGTGCGGAGAAGTACCGCACGCTGATCGGCCGCTACTACCGCGGACGCCTGTTTGAACCGCTTCTCGCGGGCGTTGACGTGCTCACGAACATGCACGCGAACACGACGATCCCCGAGGTGCTCGGGTGCGCGAGAGTGTACGAGGTGACCGGCGAGGAGAAATACCGCGACATCGCGCTTGCGTATTGGAATCTTGCCGTGACGAAGCGGGGGTATTTTGCGACCGGAGGGCAGACGCTCGGCGAGATCTGGACGCCGCCGTACTCGATGGCGGCGCGCCTCGGGGAGCGCAACCAGGAGCACTGCACGGTCTACAACATGATCCGGCTGGCGGACTTCGTGTTCCGGCAGACCGGCGACAAGGCATGCCTCGACTATATCGAGCGCAATCTGTACAACGGAATTTTCACGCAGGGCTACTACCGCGGCGGCAATCTCGAGGGAGAGAAGACGCCGGGCGAGGGCCTGATCACATACTACCTGCCGCTTCGCGCCGGTGCGAAGAAGGGCTGGGCGAGCAAGTTTGACGATTTCTTCTGTTGCCACGGCACGCTGGTGCAGGCCAATGCCGCACACAACCGCTATCTGTGGTACGCGGACGGCGACCGCCTGATCACGGGCGTGTTCGCTGACTCGGAGATCACCGCAGAGCTCGGCGGTTCGAGCGTTACGGTCACAGAGCGCCGCGACATGCTGAGCGGAAGCATTCAGGCAGCGGGCGACGCTGCATCGAACCAGGCGCTCTCGGAGGAGACGCGCATCAATCTGCATCACCCCGATCTCCGCGTGGAGACATTTGCCGTGAAAACGGACAAGCCCGCGGAGTTCACGCTGTGTCTTCGCGTGCCGGAGTGGGCGCGTGGGAAGGTTGCTCTCTCGGTAAACGGCGAAGAGCTCGCGGAGGTTGTGATCGGCGACGAGGGTGCCGCGAACGGATGCTCTCTGACGGAGCCCGATGACGCGGCTGTCGCATTGGACGGCGGTTTCCTCACGGTACACCGCACATGGAAGGACGGCGATACGGCCCGCCTGTCGATCCCGCTCGCAGTGTACACGATCCCGCTCCCGGGAACAGAGGATATGGTCGCCTTCGCGTACGGCCCCAACGTGCTGGCGGGACTGAGCGGTGCGGAGCGCTCGCTTCGCAGACCGGGGCTCAGCGATCCGGCCGGACTTCTTGTTCACGACAACGAGCGAGAGTGGGGAATGTGGAACGACAGCTTCAAAACCGTGGGTCAGGAGATCGGGCTTCGGTTCGTTCCTCTGTACCGGATCGGTTACGAGCGCTACCAGGTTTATTTTCCAATCATGAATTGAAAAGGCGCGGAAAATTTGGATACTACGCCTGTAGAAAAATATACATTTTTGGCTAAGTTGCCTATTGACATTTTCTTTTTTTGGTGCTATAGTCGAGGTAAGTAGTATTTACATACAACTTACGGCGATTCGTGTCCGAGAGAGGAGAGTGTCATATGATTTACAACGATGAACCGATCATTATCAAAGAATTTAAGAACGTAGATCTTCCCAGGCGAGAGTATGCGGATGAACTCGGAGTTCCGCTGACCATTGCCGGTCTCGCCGGTATCGTGATCTCCGTGTTCCTGCCGTACGTGACAACGTCGGCGTCCACGGCGGATATCGGCAAGCACACATTCACATCGTGGGACGTTGCGGATGTGTCAACCATCGGATTCCTAACCAAATACTTCTTCCTGGTGTTCTCGCTTCTCGCCGTGGCTGCGGTGTGGAAGCAGAGCGGAAAGCTGCTCGTGGCATGCTGCGTATACTGGATCCTGAATTTCTTCTTCTGCGTCAGCAATGCACACGGCTCCGAGGCGCTGTTTGCGGGTTCGCATCCGGCGGTAACGGATTCGGCCAGCGTATTTGAATACTCCATGGGCATCGGCTTCTATGTCTATGTCGTGAGCGTGGTGATATTCGTGGTCGGAACGGTATGCTTCTGCAAGACTCAGCAGGAGTGAGACAAGTTAAAAACTCAAAAGAAACGAAAGAGTGGCAGGAGTTGATTTCCTGCCACTCTTATTAGTGGGTCGTGACCCAGTTGAGCACGCGAAGCGTGCGAAACATAAAACCACCCGCTATGCGGGTGCGCGTTGAACGTTATACAAAAAAATCACCTTTCCGCTATAATGAGGTTGTTCAAGCCGAAAT
>JAFZMO010000057.1 GCA_017551165.1 Lachnospiraceae bacterium | reverse complement strand
ATTGATTCCAATTTCCCCTCTCAGATACTGTTCTACGAGCTGGACCTTTAGTATTGGCTCAATCTTACTTCTTTTGGACATAGAAATACCCCCAAGTAGGTTTTATATTTCAATGTCCTACTTGGGGGTAGCATATCATTTACAGGGCTTCCCGTCTTTCTTTACGGTTCACTCGATCTCATCGGTGCGGTAGATGAATTTCACCTGCCCGTCCATGCCGTCGGCGATTCCCGCATAATTGTAATAGTCTCTCGACACATCGATCGTTGCTTTCATGCGCGCAACCAAGCCTGCGAGATTTCCTTCGACGGCATCAACCAGTCTCTGTACGCCCTTCTCGTTGAATTCCTTCAACCCATCCGAGAGTGTCATCGAACCGTCGCGAAGTTTCGTAATCCCTTCGACAAGCGCAGGAGTACCGTCCTTCAGTGTGAGGATACCCTTACAGAGTTCCGCCGCTCCTGCAGAAAGAGCTGCGCTTCCGTCCTTCAGTTTTCCGGCACCGGTCTTCAGGTCAACCGAGCCGTTCGCCGCCTGCTCAACGCCTGCGGTGTAACTCGTAAGCCCGCGGTAAAACTCGTTGTAACTGTCGAGCGACGCCTTGAGTGAAGCCACCTGCTGCGCTCCGGCAGACGCTGCCGCAAGCTTGGACTGTACCTCCTCGCCTGCCATTGCATCGTTGACCGCCTTCGTGCTTTGGTCCGCAATGTTCTGCGCGATGACGGCCTTGATCTCGTCGGAGTTCATCTTCTGATCAACGGTACCCGCAATAATCGCTTTGACCTCATCGCTTTCCATCTGCTCGTCCGTCTTGGATGCGATCAGTGCCTTCACGGCGTCAGGCGACATTTGGGCTGCTGCATTTTGCGCGGCTGCCTGCTTCTCCGCTTCGGCCTGTACAGCTGCCGTGACCTTCTTCTCGACTTCCGCACGGACCTCTGCCTTGACGCGCTCCTCCACCTGCGCACGAACTGCCGCCGTAACCTGCTCCGTGATGTAGCCCTTCTTGGCTTCCACCTCATCCGTCACGATCTTCAGCGCCTGCGCGTAGACCTTGTCCTTGTCCAGCGATGCGATCACCTGATCCAGAACCTTCGCATAGTTTTCCGGAGTCATATCGGGCACATCGAGTCCCGCTGCTGTAAGCTGCGTCTTGGCCGTGGAAAGAAGCGTTCGGAATATCTCCTCCGCGCCGCCGTTCAGCGCATCATTTTTCGACGAGAGCGTAGCAAGCCCGTCCGAAAGCTTGTCAATACCGTTCTTCAGCTGACCGACCCCGCCGTCAAGGTCAGCGGCGCCCTTCTTCAGTTCCCCGGCGCCTGCGGCCAACTTGTCGATGCCGGCAACCAGTTCGCTCGATCGGTCGAGCAGCGTGCACAGGCCGTCATACAGTTTCGAGGAACCGTCCGTCAACTGCCCCATTGCCTCGGAGAGCTGATCAAACACACCGTTGAGCGCGTTGACGCTGTCCAGTTTCTTCGGATCGATCTCGTTGAACAGCTCGTTGGTCGCCACAGTCACTGTCATACCGAGCGCAAAATTCTTCACGTCCGCGGTGATCTCTACATGGTTCGGGATCTCAAACAGATCCGTACGGATCCCCAGGTCTTCCTGAAGTCCCGGGAAAGCAAGTCCGACGACGATCGTGCGCGAGCCGTCGTTGACGAGTTTGCCGTTGGAAACCGTGATGTTGGAAAATACCGTGTTGTCCAGCATCATTCCGGTCAGCATCGCGAACGGAACATACACCTTCTCTTCCCGATCGTCGATCTTGACCGTCTCATACTGATTGTTTTCATAGTCAAAGCGGATCGTAACCTTGCCGCTCTTTCCCTTCAACTCCTCGGGCGTCACGCTCTTTCCGTCGAGCTGATAGCTGATCTTTACATTGACGGGAACCTCACCGCTGATATTGCCCTGATAATAGACATCGTTCCCGGCAGTATCCCAGACGCAACTTCCGTCGCCGCCGAGGGTATAGGTTGCATCCCCCTTCTCGACCGTGACATCCGAAAGGTTCGTCCTGTCCTTGATCGCAGCTTCACCGGACACGTTTCGGATCAAGTCGCTGACGATGATCTTCTTAACGGATCCGTCCGCCCCCGCGATCACATAAACGGTTTCCTCCTTGGAAGCATCCGTACTCCCCGGGACCGTATCCGCGTCAACCTTCGCCGTCTGCACAGCTGCCGTCCGATCGTCCTCCGCCGCATCCGCATTCTCCGTACGGTTGCTGTTCTCCGTAACCTCCGCACTCTTCGTGCCGTTCTCTCCGCTCGCCATAACCGCGCAGCCGACGGTACCAAACATCAGCACAACGCTTAAGCACAGCGCCATAAGTTTCATTGCCTTACTCTTCATCGGAAATCACCTCCGCTTTTTTATCGTTATCGATATGCATCATACCGAATGTCGTTTTACAGATCAGCCTGTCGGCAAGCGCCAGCAGTGCAGGCAGCGCAAAAATGACAAGCACCACACTGATCACCGCGCCTCTCGCAAGAAGCATGCACATGGAGCTTACGATGTCGATGTTGGAATACAGCGCCACGCCGAACGTCGCCGCGAAGAGCCCCATGCCGGATACGATGATCGACGGGATTGAGGTAGCCAAAGCGGTGACCACGGCGCTCCGTTTGTCCGCGCCGCCGATCCTCTCCGTCTTGTACCGCGTCGTCATCAGGATCGCGTAGTCGACCGTTGCTCCGAGCTGGATCGTGCTGATGCAGATCGGTGCGATGAACGGCAGGCTCTGTCCGAGGTAATGCGGCAGTCCGAGGTTGATGAAGATTGCCGTCTCAATGACCGCGATCAGGATGATCGGAAGTGAGAAACTCTTCTCCACCAGAGCGATGATCACAAAGATTGCGATGACCGACACGAGCGTGACGACCTTGAAATCATGATCCGTCGTCTCGATCATATCCTTCATGCAGGGCGCCTCGCCGATCAGCATTCCGCCCTGATCGTATTTCTTCAGGATCTTGTTCAGCTCATCGATCTGCTCGTTCACCTTGTCGCTGGCGACCCGATACTCGGAATTGATCAGCATCAGCTCCCACTTGTCACTCCGAAGTACGGACGTCACCGATTCCGGCAGGATTTCCACGGGAACCTGCGTTCCGATCACGGACTCCAGACCGAGGACGTATTTTACGCCTTCGACCTGCTCCATCTCGGCGATCATCGCCCGGATGTCCTTCTGGCTCACGCTCCGATCCACCAGCAGCATGTGCGTGGAAGCGATATCGAACTCCTCGCACAGTTTGCTGTCGGCGATCACGAATTCGATGTCCTTCGGCAGGCATTCGCCCATATCATAATAGACTTCTTGGTTGGTCTTGTTGTATCCGTAGTATGCCGGAGGAATCAGGATCGCGAAGATGATCAGGAAAATGGGGAACACCTTGACGATGCCTCTCGCAAATCCGTGCATCTCCGGAATGATCGACCGGTGCTTCGTCTTCTGCATCGGCTTGTCAAACAGAAGGATCAACGACGGGAGAACCGTCACACAGCCGATCACGCCGAGCAGCACGCCCTTCGCCATTACGATACCGAGGTCGCGTCCCATCGTGAAGGACATGAAGCACAAGGCAATGAATCCGGCGATCGTTGTGATTGAACTCCCGAGCACACTCGTGAACGTGTTGTGGACCGCCACCGCCATCGCTTCCCTGTGGTCTTCCTCCTTCTGCAGCTGCTCGTTGTAGCTGTGCCACAGGAAAATGGAGTAGTCCATCGTCACGGCGAGCTGAAGCACTGCCGACAGCGCTTTCGTGATGTATGAGATCTCGCCGAGGAAGTAGTTCGAACCGAGGTTCAAAACGATCATCATCGCGATGGAAAGCAGGAACACAAACGGTGCAAGCCACGAGTCGAGGAACAGCAGCATGGCGACGCACGCCAGAGCAACTGCAATCGCTACATAGACCGGCTCCTCGCGTTCGCACAGGTCCTTCAGGTCCGTCACGAGCGCCGACATTCCCGACACAAAACACTGCTTGCCGGCAACCGACCGGATCTCGCGGATTGCGTCCATCGTCACGTCCGCGGATGTCGAGGTGTCGAAGAACACGGCCATCATGGTTGCATTTTCCGTATTGAAGGCTTTGTACAGCTTCTCCGGGAGCATCTCCATCGGAATGGAAAGATCGGCGACACTGTCGTACCAGAGAACCGTATCGACATGCTCGATCTTCTCGATCTTCGCCTTCAGCGCGGCGACATCCTTCTCCGGCATATTTTCCACGATGATGAAGGAAAATGCGCCCTTGCCGAAATCCTTCATCAATTCGTTCTGCCCGATCACCGTCTCCATGTCGTCCGGCAGGTAATCGAGCATGTCGTAGTTTACTCTTGTCTTCAGGTATCCGAACACCGCCGGAACCATCAACGCAAGTGTGATGATCAATATCAGTGCGCGGTGCTTCACCACCGCTCTCGCAAGTTTCATCTCAGCTACTTCCTTTCGCAAACCGAGACACAATCTTCGCAATGTCTCTTTCTGCCTGCCATTCTAGCCGAAAACGTCGAAAAGGAAACGGACAAAAATAAGACCCGTGTCTGTTTTTTAGACACGGGTCTGAAAATGTCTAAGGCGACGATGAAAAAACCGACGTTTCTTCACTCGTTTTGTTCCGCCGTCAACACTGCGCGCTTCAACATCTCCTCAACGATACCATGCTGAAGCTCACAGAAACGCGGGATCATTTTCCGTATATCATCCTCCATCTTTCTGTCGAGCCAATCGATCACAAGGCCGAAACACACGCATCGGTAGTAGCGCCCGATGATCTCCCGGTCGATGTCGTTGATCTTTTTGCCGCTCAGCTCCTTCTCACCGTACGAATTCACAAGGTAATTACAGACCTTCCAAAGGTGCTGTTCGAAGATGTCGCGGTTTACGGAGTTGTAGATATGCAGGATCGCCTTTCGGTTCTTCGATGCAAAATCGGTCACCGCGTAAAGGGCAGTGTCCATCGTTTCAATGGAAGGATACTCCCTCATGATCCTGTCGGCCTCCTCCTGCACGATCTCTTCGATCAACGCCGGAAGGTCCTGATAATGATAGTAAAATGAATTGCGGTTGATACCGCACTCCTGCACGAGCATCTTCACTGTGATCTGCGTGAGCGGATACCGTTCCAGAAGAGAAACGAACGTTCTCTTGATCAGGTCTTTCGTCAGATTGGTCACTATCCACCTCCGCATACGGTAGTCTCGTTGATGATCTCAGCAGAAGACTGTCTCCTGTTGACTTGATAATTGTACCATACCGATATCGTAAAAACAATGATGCCTTCCGCAAGCAGGAGTTTACTTCACAGCAAGGTATAACTTGACGATCGCTCCGCTGATCGACTTGAAGTTCTCTCTGATCGTTTCGTTGTCCAACAGCGGCATGGAGGAATACTGCGAAGCGTATATGTAGTCCTGCGAGAATTGGATCGAGCTTGCGCAGACAAGCAGATCCTCATAGTAGTTATCAAAATCCGCTTGCGGGCAGCTCACGCCCATCAGACCGTAACAGGTATAGAACCAGTTTCCGCCGTAATACCCGTAGAAATCTTCATCGACCAATGCACCCGCGATGCCGAGGATGCAGTTGTTGCCGTTCTCATCGCTGAAGGTACCGACGCCGACCGTCTCGGGTCCGTAACCATTGTAAGGCCCTTGATAGTTTGCGACCTGAGCGAGCCGGATATTGTTCATCGTCGGGAAGAGCTGCTTACCGTCGTAGCGCTTCTGGAATTCAATGCAGTACTGCCAGCAGTCCGTGATACCGCGCACGGTTGCGCTCGTCAGCACCGGTCCGTTGGAAATAATACCGCCGGTGGTGTCGTAGTATGACAGGTATTTTCGGGATGCCTCGCTCTTATGGAACGGTGCCAGAGCCCCGTAGAAGAATGCCTGTCTGCTGGGCATATTGGGATCATAAACACGATAGCAGATGCCGCCGTAGCTTCCGGAGACGTCAACGCGCCAACCCTCAGGGATCAGCATGGTGAAGTAGCCGCCGTTATAACTCACAAGATTCAGCTCCTCGCCTTTTTGCGAGGTATTGCCGGTATCGCCGGTATTTCCTGTATCTCCGCCTCCGTCGGTGCCGGCCGTAGCGCTCTTGCCGGAGTTGAGCACAGGCAATGTCGTCACGCCGCCGTCCCGAACCGAGAACGCGCCGTACGTCTGCGTCGAGGTCCAGCTTGATCCATTGAAGAACATAGCCACCGGATTGTTGATATCCTCCTCAGCGTAATAGAATATGCAGAGATAATTCCCTGCCGGGAGCAGAACGCTCACAACGCCGTTTTTGTCAGGATATCCTCCGGTTACGTACTCACCGCCGGTGGTGTAGTAATAACAAACCGCAGGCTTGGAGCTGATGTAGCCGTCCACCTGGAAACTCAGTCTTCCGCAGCCGCTCTTGGTCGCCTCGAGATAGCTCGAATTCCAGTCAACATTAAGCCCTTCTTCGGCAAATGCCTTATTGACCGTCGGTCCGTATTGCTGAAGCATACCGTTGATCTTGAGGCTGGCAAGCAGGATCGCGTGCAGGTCTTCATAGTTGGACATCGGAGTCAGCAGTTCGATTGAAGTGATCCACATCCTAAACTGCAGCTCCGGGCTCATACCATCCCGATCAAGCAGGTATGCCAGGCGGCTGATCAGCGTATTATTGAGATGTACGCCGCCGTTATCGTTATATTCGCTTGGTGCGAGCACCGCAGGCACATAATACTGGTCTCCGACGAAAGCCGGCTGCTGATAGCTGTTGGGATCCGCCATGTTGCGCTTCTGTCCGTCACCGCTGTTTTCGGCGATCATCCAACCGGTGTCAGAGGTTTCTCCTGTGATCTTCTCGCAGAGATTACCCATGATGTCACTGTAAGCTTCGTTGATCGTACCGGTCTCATTTTGATAAAAAATACCCTGCATCGAATTCGATGTCACGCCGTGAGTAAACTCATGCCCGCAGACATCGGCACAGTAACTGTACTTATTCGCGTCGGAAGCTGCGAAGCACACCCAACCGCCGTTGACGCCGTAATAGCAGGCATTGTCGACCGGGTTTCCCTGCTGGTCACAGTATCCTACCGTGATCAGGATCGGCGTTTCAAAGCCGTCTACCGACCGTATGCCGTGGTCGGCGTAGAAGTCATACGCGTTAATGTAGTTGTAATAAGCCATCAGATCGTTATCCGACCAGCCGTTGTTCCTGCTCTCGCTGGAGACAAACGTCAGGACACCCTGATAATTGAAGTCCTTATATGACGCGACCGCTATCTTACGGCCTGGATCCATCAGATAGAACTTGTCGTCCTTTGTGCTTTGGGCGATCGGTACTGTAATCTGTTTGGTACCGCCGCTCGGCATGGCGATCGAGAAATTCACATTTTGCGTAGTGAGACCTTCAAAATAGGAATCGTTATTCATGACCTCTTTGTTCGTCTGAGCAAAGCTGTTGGTCGGCAAGGACATCAGATAAGCGCCGTCGGTCGAGACATAGTTCGCATAGTACGGCATGTCAAATGTCGCGCTGGCGTTCGGGTTGTTGGTGTAGACGATCCAGCAATTGTATACCACACTGTTGAACTGGACAGCCATCTGCACCGTCTTGCCCTTCATGACCGTATAGGCCGAGCCGAATCCCTGGGCAATAAATTGTTCTGCCTCAGCCGCCGTGATCGCCGTCTCCTGAGAGGCCGTTCCGATGTTCGGCGTAAAGGAACACGTCAGGCCCGCAGTGTAGCCGTCGGGATCAACCATGATACGAAGCGTTGCGTATTGCAGCGTGTTGATACCGTAGCGCTGCTGATATGTGTAATAGGTGTAGTTATTATTGTCCTTCTCACGATACACTGCGAAGAATTCACAGCCCTTGGTCAGGCCGAGCAGCGACGCCAGGCCTTTGACGGATTCGACGCCGTCCTCGGCATTGAGGACCTTCCCCTCGTAAAACTTGCCGATCAGCGTCGAAAGATATCCGTTATTGCTGTAGATATCAATTACGAGATCGTCACCGTTCATTGCCTGGATATCTTCTATCGTAAGCTGTACGGTGGTGCCGGTTTGGTTCGCAATCGATTGATTTTCAACCGGAAGCGTACTCGGTTGCCCGGAAGGTGCGCCTAAGTCGAGACTGATGCCCCCGTTCGTGGGAAGCTTAAGCGCAAAATTGCTGTCCTCCGTGAATTCCGTTCGTCCCGGTTCCTGATCATCCTCTGCGGGTTTGGTCGGTTCGGCCGTCGGCTCCCCTCCCGTGGGTTTGGTCGGTTCCGCCGTCGGCGTCTCCGTATGAGTGGTGGGGTCCTCTGTGACCGCAGCCGGTTTCGTCGGTTCTGCCGTCGGTTTCTCTGTAGCGTTCTTCTCCGATTGCTTCCCGCAGCCGATCAATGCCGTCAGAAGCATACACAGCACGAGAAGACATACGATCCGTTTCCTCATAGTTACACGCTCCTTTCTTCCTGAATTTTCAACTTTACCGGTCTCATTCCTTGTCCTAAGTCGGTGTTCTTTATAAACACTATTATACTATAACCGGCCCGTTCCTCAACGACATGTTGACAGCGGAAAGAAAATAAGCGAGATAATCTTCATATAATTGACAAGTTGCTTTGCATTTTCGTGGTTTTCACAAAAAACGGACCTGCAGACATTGCAGGTCCGTTTTGTTAGTATTCCGTCACCACCCGTACTTCGTCGCAAGATCCAGTATCACAAGACAGATAAACAATGCGACTGCCCAGATGATCCATTTTTCGTGCTTCGCGGTCTTCGGGTTTCGCTTCAGAAGGCAGTGAAGCGGGTACCCGACGATGACAAGGAACACCGACGTCATCAGCGGGATCGCAAGCCCGATCAGGAAACTGTGCAGGGACCTCTCGATGATCAGCCAGCGCGTCGCGCCCCACGCAAGGCACCCGACGATCACGACGAGGATCGCGCGCCTCACGGAAGTGTTCAGGTTGCCTTCGGGATCGGCAAGCCCGAAATGATCCAGCAACGTCGCTTTTTGGTATTGGGCGATATCCTTCGCGATATCCATGAATCGGCTGCCCTTCTCCTCCTCGCGGCCGACTTCCTCCCAGTAATAGTTCTCGTCAAAATCCGCGATGTCCGCAGTGTTCTGCCGGATCGTCTTCGACAGCGCAATCGCGCCGTTTAATTCGGCGAGCTGCTCCTCGAGGCGCGCCGTATTATCCGCCAGCGCTTCCGCGAGCGGTTTCGAACCGTCGAGAATGTCCTCGATCTCCGAGACCGGCAGACCGAGTTTTCGGAAAATGATCACCTTCTTCAGCGTAGCGACATCCTTCTCCTCGTACTCGCGGTACCCGTTGTCCTCGCGCTTCGGATGGATCAGCTGTTCCTTCTCATAAAACCGGATGGATGCTCTCGGGATTCCGAGAAGCTCCTCAACTTCTTTGATCGTCATCGTAAAAACCCTCCTCATGGTAGTCTGTTCTGAGCCTTTCGGCCCCTTTCAAGCGCCACGATAGACTATCAACAAGGTTTACAGTCAAGTGTTTTTTGAAAAAAAGTGAAAAATTCTTTCTCATCTTACCACATTTGCATGATTTCTTCCATTTTATCATCAATTACTTTGGAGGGTATCCCGCTTATGAAATACATCAACATCGCAAACGGACCGCAACAAGGGATATTGAAAGAAAAACGGGAAGCCCCGCACGAGGTTTCCCGTATTTTTTTCGAAAAAAGCAAAAAGTATGTTGACAAACATCATTTTACGTGTTATTTTCCATTTAGATGTTTATCAAATCACATTGATTTTTCGAAAAATTATATGTACTAAAACGATTTAAGGAGAACTACAATGAACAATCAGGAATTTTACTCGTTTCTGGATTCCCGGAAGCAGTTCGTGATGGCCGACATTCAGGCCCTCTCCGCGGAAGGCCGAACGGATGACGCCAACATTCTGAAGGCCAAATACAACGTTTACGACATCGGCAAGTCCGTGTTTGACGCAACCCTCAAGCAGTCCGGCGATACTGCGCCGAAAGCATTTCCCGAGCTGTTCGCAAAGATTACCGGAGCATGGAGCGTCTCGCTCGAAACGGCCAAGGCACACGGCGACGACCGCAAGGTTCTGATTGAGGAAGCCAAGCTCGCTGCCGTCGCAGAGATCAACGCGAAGGTTTCGGAACTCTTCTGAGTGGAGGTGACACATGACTGAGATGCAGTCGATCAGCCTATTCAAATGCCTTGCGGACAAATCCCGCATCCAGATCCTGAAATCGCTCATGGAGGAGGACATGTATGTGGAACGCCTCTCGGAGCGCCTGGGGTTGACTCCCGCCACGGTGTCCTTCCACCTGAAAAAGCTTGTGGATGCCGGCGCGGTCACGTCGCGCAAGGAGCAGTATTACACGATCTACGCGATCAACGGCGAGGTCTTCAACGTGTCGATCCTCGACATTTTGCGTGAGAAGTCCGAGGAGAAATCCCTGCAGGACGAACGCGACGAGGCGTACCGCAAGAAGGTCATCGATGCGTTCTTCGAGTACGGCAAGCTGAAGAGCATTCCCGCACAACGAAAAAAAGAACTCATCGTTCTTCAGGAGATCGCCAAGTCCTTTGAGCCCGGACGCGACTACACCGAGCGCGAGATTAACATCATCATCGCCGATTTCCACGACGATTTTTGCACCATCCGCCGCGATATGATCGCGGAGCACATCCTGGTGCGTGAGAACAGCATTTACCGTAAATTGTGATCCGGCCAAATTGATCCGGCAGTCATCGGACTGCCGGATCAATTCATTTTCCGCGATCAATACGCGCCGCGGTAGTATTCAAGCTCGTTGTTCAGCGTGTCGATCGCCATCTTCTTCAGCTCATCGCTGTAGCTGCCGGCACCAACCTCTGCCCTGAACTTCTCGACAACTTCGTCCGCCTCCCGATACTTGCCGTTGTGTTTGTACGCAAGCACCTTGAAGAAGGTGTTGCGCGCACGCTCTTTGAGATACGTATTCATATCGATGGACTGCTCTCTTGCGGCAAATGCCCGGAGAATTCCTTCGCACCACTCGCACACGCGGACGGCCTCCTCCGTATACTCAAACCAGCCGTATTTCAGCGCTACCAGGTTCAGATGATTCGCCACCGCGTAAAACAGAAGAACATTGTTCTGTTCTACGACACCCTTCATCTTCTCGAACCCGCTCTCGAAAAATGTGAGCTCTGTGTCCAT
>JAFZMO010000056.1 GCA_017551165.1 Lachnospiraceae bacterium | reverse complement strand
CTCGTTATTTCAATGTCGTTATCTTAATGACATTGGTCACGGTGACTGCCCTTTGTATTTCAGGATATGTAATTATTCTGACAAATGTGTTGTTTCATCAGTGCGATTACTTCGCCGCAATATATCCCTTCGCAACGAGAAGCTCTGCGGAGAGGATCGCGCCGCCTGCTGCACCGCGCTTGGTGTTGTGCGACAGACCGACGAACTTCCAGTCGTAAACGGCATCCTCGCGGAGACGGCCGGCGCAAACGCCCATACCGCCCTCGATCTCGCGGTCAAGCTTGCACTGCGGACGGTTGTCCTCCTCGAAGTAGGTGATGAACTGCTTCGGTGCGCTCGGAAGCTCGAGATCCTGAGGAAGTCCCTTGAAGTTCTTCCAAGCCTCGAGGATCTGCTCCTTCGTGGGCTTCTTCTTGAAGTTTACGAACACGGCTGCGGTGTGACCGTCCGAAACCGGAACGCGGATGCACTGCGTCGTGATGATCGGGGAATTTGCCTTGACGATCTCGCCGTTCTCAATGTGGCCCCAGATGCGGAGAGGCTCCTGCTCGCTCTTCTCCTCCTCGCCGCCGATGTACGGAATGACGTTGTCGATCATTTCCGGCCAATCCTTGAACGTCTTGCCGGCGCCGGAGATTGCCTGGTAGGTCGTTGCAACAACAACCGTGGGCTCAAACTCCTTGAGCGCATGGAGCATAGGCGTGTAGCTCTGGATGGAGCAGTTCGGCTTGCAGGTGATGAAGCCGCGCTTCGTGCCGAGGCGCTTCTTCTGGAACTCGATGACATCGTAGTGCTCGGGGTTTAGTTCCGGCACAACCATCGGAACGTCGGGCGTCCAGCGGTGCGCGCTGTTGTTGGACACAACGGGCGTCTCGGTCTTGGCGTAAGCCTCCTCGATCGCGCGGATTTCGTCCTTCTTCAGGTCAACTGCGGAAAATACGAAGTCGCACGTTGCGGCAACCTTCTCCACCTCGCTTGCGTCGTAGACAATGAGGTCCTTGACTGCCTCCGGCATGGGGGTGGGCATTTTCCAACGATCACCCACTGCGTCCTCATAGCGCTTGCCCGCGCTTCTGGGGGATGCGGCAAGAGTTACGACGTCAAACCAGGGGTGGTTTTCCAAAAGAGAGATGAAGCGCTGTCCGACCATACCGGTTGCACCGATGATACCGACGCGCAATTTTTTCTCGGGAACAATAGCTTTCATGGGAATCCTCCGAACCGGACGGAGCTGTTCATTTCCTGCCCGTCCTGCTTAATTTGTTTTTCTGTCACGGACATTTGTCCGCGGATATGCGGCTATTCTACTCCGCGAAAATGAATTTTGCAAGTACTTTTTTCAAAAATTTGCAAAAAATCTGAGACCGTTACTGACCGATCATGATGTTGAGGATCCCGAACAGCTTGTCGCGGCGCTCCTGGCGGCTGGTGCGGCAGATCGCCACGTACATCTCGTAGGTTGCGGCGCCCTCGCTGTCGACGAACTTTCCGAGCGCGGTGCCTGTGATGCCGAAGGCGTAGTAGTGCATGCCGTCATCCGGTCCGAGTGAGGTGCCGATGAGATCGAGCTTCGAGACTGCCGTCGCAAGGTAGTCGGGAAGGATGTCGAGCGGGTAGAAGGTACCGTTTTCCGCATAGGAGAGAATGACATCTTTCGGCGCGATCATGATGTCGATATCGCTCGCGTAGAGGCGCGTGGCGACCGTGGTGCTGTCCTCGACGCTGCCGGAATGGTATCCGCCGGAGATTGGGATCTCGCTGCCGACGGTGTCCAGGCCAAGCTCCTTCAGAAGATACTCGGAGTAGTTCTCAAACGCCGTTGAGCTCCAGGGGCTGTCGATCACCGTGATCTCCGCGATCGTGTCCGGCCGCGGCTTGAAGAAGTTGTAGATGATCGCGACGATGAGACCGCCGAACAGAAGCACAAGGAACGCTTTGAGTGCGTAGTAGTCCCACAGGTAGCGCATTTTCCCCTTGAACGAAAGCTCGGAGAGCTTCTCCCTCTCGCTCTTGGCGCTCGATTCCGATTCGAGATGCTGATATATTGCCGCGTCGTCGTCCAGCGCGGTCTGCTTGTTTTCGATATTCATACGATTCCTTTCGTCGGATCACTCCAACACTGACTTGATTACGGCGCTGCACTCCGCCTCCGTCATACCCGCCTTGATCTCCGGGTGGTACAGAATTTCAAACAGGATCCAGTCCAGCTCGTTCGGGCCCTGCACCTCGTTGTAGCCCTGGTAGAACAGGCTGTCGGGGTAGGTGTACGAGTCGTTCTGCAGGCCGGTCGCCTGCACGAGCTCCTCCCAGATGACCGAGTTGCGCTCGTTTTGCGACATGCTCGTGCGGATCCCGATCACCGCCTCGAAGATGTAATAGCCCGACCACCAGCAGGTTGCAAACCCGTCCGAGGAGTCCGTGATGGTCTCGGGCGTGATCCGGGTATACTCGGCATCGTCCGCAAAATGGATCACGATATTCGCGTCGCGCTCCGACGTTGTCTCGCTGATGCCGGGGAATCCGCGCACGCCGTTCATCGTTCGGAAAATGTCATCCAAAACGATCCGGTCCTGCGCTGTCGGCCGGCCGTCGACGTACACTGTGAGCGGCTCGTTCCATTTGTGGACGCAATTGTCGTTGCTACCGTATTCCGTGTTGAGCGCGACCTCGCTGAAATAGTCACGGATCGTCTCTGCCGAGTAGCCGCGGCTGTTCACCCGGATCCGGTTCGGCAGTGCGGACGTCGGAGTTGCATTGTTCGACGAGCCTGCCGGCGTGACGCCCGGTGTCAGTTGATTCCCGGACGGCAGAAGAAACTGCAGGATCTCCGGATCGATGTCCGGCGGGATCTCAAACCAGCCTTCCGGCGTCGGCGTGACGGTCGGTGTGGCCGGGACCGGGCCCGTGTCCTTGGCGCAGCCGAAGACGCACAGCATCACACACAGCAGCGCGCCCGCCAGGACCGTTTTTCTGAAAACCTTACTCATGATTCCCCCTGTTATTCGCCCCAAGCAGGCAAATTATTCACCCCAATCGGGCAGCTCGCCGTCGGTGCAGACGACGGTCAGATTCTTTGTTCCGGACACATCGATGCTGACATCGCTGAAATACTCGCTGTTGAAGTCAGTCAGCTGTTTCCACTGTTCCATCGTGCCGGCGTAGTAAACCTTGCCGCCCTCCTTGATGTTGATGGTGTATTTTGCACCGCGGAAGGTAAAGAATTTTACGCTCGAAGGAATGTACAATTCCTCAATGTTTCGGTCCTCGATCAGCCTAAGGGTGTATACGCCCTCGGGGATCACAAGCTTTGTGACAACGGTCTCGCGGGAGGACGGCATCCAGTAGTCGATGCTGCGAACCGGCTTTCCGTCGATCTCCGCCGGGGCGGTAACTTCGCCGCCCGTGCCCAGGTATTCGGTGAGGAACACGGCGGTCTCATTTTCGTTGTACTCCCATGTGCCCGAGGCATCGGTCTTGCCTTTAACATAAGAGTCCTGATCGACAATGGGCACGATGGGTATCGACTTGGCGTCCTGCTTGGTCCGATAGATATCCAGATGGTCGCCGTCGAAGCAGAACAGCCAGTCGCCGCAGAACATAATCCGCGGGTCACGGAGACCGTCCGCGACGGTCATCAGCCTCTCGGGATTGTATTCACCCATCAGGGGCTTCCGGTACAGAGCAGAGTCATCATCCTCCTCGACGATGTAATAGATGAAACCGTTGTGGACAGTGTAGGAGTATTCGCCGGTAAGATCGTACGTGTCCAACCGTGTGAGTACTTCCCCGACTGCGACGGGTCTGCCCTCCGCAAGGTTCATGAACAAGACGTATTCGTGCTTATTTCCGTCACTGTCGCGTTCCTTGTCTGCATAGAACAGGCAGCGGTCCAATACGCGAGGCCAGCTCTCGAACTCCGGATTCACGGATACGAGCTCCTCCGGATCGCCGCCTCCGATCGGGTAGCGCATCTGCAGACAGGTCTCACGATCCTTGTATTCCGTATATTTCAGGTAGTAAACATATTCGTTGTCAATTCCGTTGAAGGCGACAATGTCATGAGGACCCGGCGTTACCTTGAGCGGAAAATCGGAGGCCGTTCCGTTCTCCAGGTTGATCTCCGTGGCCTTCCAGACAACGCCCGTCGATTCCTCCGGATCATCCTCGGAAGACGCGGCCACGGTCAATCCGATGAAGTACATCGAGTTGCCGTAGCGGCAGCAGTAATACCGGAGTTGCGACAAAACAGGGGTGGAACCCTTCATTTCCCCGGTTGTGACATTCAGATCCCAGAGAGCGACCTGGTCGAGGTCGTCCTGCACCCGGCTGAGGAAGTATACATGGTCCCCGTAGGGCATCAGATAGAATACGGTGGTCTGTTCCGTGCCTGCTTCATACACGCAGGGGATCGAGGCCATCAGCTCCGGCTTCGCATCGGCACCGTCTGCAATACGGTAAATGTCGTCGGTTTCCGGGCTGCCGGTGAAGTATCCGTCGCTGTTGTGGCCGGGCGCTACAAACCAGGTATAGCCGTCGGCATATGCGATCCGGCCGTAGCAGTTCTCGTATCCGATGTCATCCCACTGGTGCATGTCCGCAACCGGTGTGGTCGGCACGGGAGTCGTAGGCTCGGGCGTGGGTGTCGCCGGTTCGGGTGTCGGCGAAGGAACATCGGTCGGCGTAGGCGTGTTCGGCGCCTCGGTCGGCGAAGGAACATCGGTCGGCGTGACCGCCTCCGTTGCCGCAGATGTCGGCGCTGCTGTCGCCGAGGTATCGCGCTTGTCGCGGTCGTCCGAATCCTTGCCGCACGCAGCGAAGCAGATCACTGCGATCATAAGTATCAGAATCATCCGGAGTGCACGCTTGGTGCTCGGTTGTCTTGTCATGGTATTTCCTCTCATATTCCATGACAGGGGCGTGAAACATCCGCCTGTCATTTTCGATTTGTCGGACCCGATAACAGTCCAGTCTATATTATAACATGAAATGTCCGCGCATTCAATCCTGCGCAAAATGGCCTGCATAAGGAAAGGACTTGCATTTTCCGGGCTCGAAGTGTATGATAGGGGCGTAAAAATCAAATAAGTTCCACTGGAAAGTGGGAAAGGAGCAAAGATGAAGAAATTTCTTGCTTGTTTTCTTCTTCTGTTGATCAGTGCGACTGCACTTTGCGGATGCAAAGGCGGTACGAAGGATCCGGAGGAAAATCTGAAAGGTGGAGCGGTTGTTGTTGGAATAACACAGGATTTGGACAGTCTTGACCCCCACAAAGCGGTAGCGGCAGGAACCAGAGAAGTCTTGTACAACATTTTTGAGGGCCTTGTTAAGCCCGACAAGGATGGCAAACTGGTACCCGCAGTAGCGGAGAGCTACGAGATCTCGGCGGACGGAACGAAATACACCTTCGTGTTGCGCGACGGTGTGAAGTTCCACAACGGAGAGACCGTTACGGCGGATGATGTGGTATATTCGTTGAATCGATGCGCAGGACGCTTGGAAAATCCGGATCCGGAAGTTCAGGTTGTCGCTGCGTTTTCTGTTATTTCCGACATTTCCGCTTCGAAGGACGGAGCGAAGGACGTGATCACGGTCACGCTCTCGAGCCCCAACACGGAATTGATCGGGTATTTCACCTGCAACATCGTTCCGAAGAACTATGCGGATCAGGCGAAGTCGCCGGTCGGCACGGGCCCGTTCAAGTTCGTGTCGTACAAGCCCATGGACAGCCTTGTCATGGAGCGTTTTGAGGATTACCACGGGGAGAAGGCTCACCTGGCGAAGGTGACATTTTCCATCTCGGAGAGCACCGATGCGGCATTTTTGAAGCTGCAGGCGGGAAATATCGACATTTTCCCGTACCTGACCGTCGACCAGGCGGAGCAGCTCAAGGATCAGTTCAACATCGAGGTTGGCTCCATGAGCCTTGTGCAGGGCCTGTTCCTGAACAATGCAGTGAAGCCGTTCGACGACGTTCGCGTGCGCCAGGCAGTGAACTACGCGGTTGACAAGAACGAGATCCTGCAGATGCTCAACGGCGGATACGGCACGGCCATCGGCAGCGGCGTTTACTCGACGTTCGGCCTCTACTACGACGGCGAGCTCGCCAAGACGTACGCTCACGACGAGGCCAAGGCGAAGCAACTGCTCGCGGAAGCCGGCTACGCCGACGGTTTCACATTCACCGTGAAGGTTCCGTCGAACTACACGTACCACGTGCAGACGGCCGAGGTTCTCGTGAATCAGCTCAAGAAGGTCGGCATCACCATGAAGATCGAGCAGATCGAGTGGGCAAGCTGGCTCTCCGACGTCTACAAGGGCCATGACTGCGACGCGACCATCATCGGTCTCGACTCGCAGCTCGCTCCGAGCGACATTTTGAAGTACTATGTCGGCGGATCGTCGAAGAACTTCATCAACTACAAGAGCGATGACTTCGACCGCCTCTACAAGGAGGCTCAGGCCACCGTTGACACTTCCGCGAAGGTTGATCTCTACCACCAGCTTCAGGCCTGCCTCACGAACGACGCGGCTTCCGTGTTCATTCAGAGCCCGTCCCTGATGGTTGCTGTCAACAAGAAGCTCGCCGGCTACACCTTCTATCCGGTGTACGTTCAGGACATGGCTTCCGTCTACTTCAAATAATCTTGCAGGGTGCGCCGCATGGTGAGCAAAGGAACGATCCGTTGTCTCGCTTCGCGGCCAAGATAGGGTGCACCGCATGGTGGTGAGCTCGAGCGACTCGATGCCTCACTTCGCGGCGACCGAATGCACCGCATGGTGAGCACGGGCACGATCCGTTGTCTCGCTTCGCGGCGTGCGAGAACTAAGCGACCGTTTCATGCTCATGGCAATGGTCGCTGCTCCGGAACTCGCTTCGCTCAAACACCCTCGCAGCGACCATATTCGCACTCACGCTCGCTAAGGTCTCGCCGCATGCTTCGCTGCGACAATCGGATCGCGCCCGTTCCCATGCGGCGCATCCCGGCAGCGGAGGATGTGAGGCAAGCGAGTCGCCGAGCTCTCATGCGGTGCACTCCTGCATCGGATAGCGAGACAATCGGATCGTGCCCGCTCCCATGCGGCGCATCCCGGCAGCGGAGGATGTGAGGCAAGCGAGTTGTTGTATTAATTTAAATTATTTGTCCCGACATGCTCCGGCGTTTGCCTGCGATCAGCGCGGCAGCCGCTTTGTGAGACTTGCTTCATACATCGGCCGGGTTCCTGCACTTTGGCAAAATGGAAATTCGCCGCAGCTACCCTTATTCTTTCAGGAGCATGGTCGGACTGCCGTATTGAAAATGAATTGGAAAGGAGGGCGCAGGTATGAAATGGATCAGAAAAGGCGCAGCCGTGCTGATCGCAGTGCTTGCGCTCTCTTTTGTTACGTTTTTGGCTTTCCAGGTCCTTCCCGGCGATCCGGCTATGATGCGTCTCGGCACAAATGCGACGCCGGAGGCGCTGGAGGCGCTGCGGGAGGAGATGGGCTTAAACGACCCGATGCTCGTGCGCTACGGGCGCTGGCTCGGCGGCGTGTTCAAGGGCGATTTCGGGGAGTCGCTGCACTACAAGATGCCGGTTTCGGAGCTGTTGTGGCAGGTTCTGCCGAACACGCTTCTGCTGGCGGGCTTATCGATTCTGATGATCCTTGTGATCGCGTTCCCGCTTGGCCTTCTGTATGCGCGGTTCCCGGGCTCGGCGGTCGACCGGACCGGCGCCGTGATCAATCAGACAATGATGGCGGTTCCCGCATTTTTCCTCGGATTGCTGATCTCGGTTGTCCTTGGCTTGTGGATGAAGGCGTTCCTGCCCGGTGCGTTCGTCTCGTATGACGAGGGCCTCGGCGCGTGTCTTTCGTACCTGGTCTTCCCGGCGATGGCGATCGCGATCCCGAAGGCGGCGATGACCGTGCGGTTTTTGCGGAGCGCGCTTCTCACGGAGCGCAGCAAGGACTACGTGCGCACGGCGCGGAGCAAGGGCCTCACGGAGGGCAAGGTGCTGATGCTTCACATGTTGCCGAACGCGCTGCCCGGCGTGAAGACATTTATCGGCGTCATCGTCTCGGAGATCATCGCGGGCAGTATCGTGGTGGAGCAGGTCTTCGGCGTGAACGGCCTCGGCCGTCTGCTGGTAAGATCGATATCGAACCGCGACTACAACGTTGTGCAGGCGATCGTGCTGTACATCGGCATCGTGGTGTTGCTGGTCAACTCCAGCGCTGAGACGGAGTGAAGATTTTGAAGTGAAAGAAAGTGCATTTTCTGACATATCATTCGGAAAATGTTGCGGAAAGGGTTTGGCATGAAACGGAAGCGCTCGTTCAATTTCGTTTGCGGTTGCGCGCTTCTCCTCCTGACGGTCTTGCTGATCGCGGGGGGCTTGTTTCTGTCGCCTTACGGGGCGGACGACATGGATGTCGCCTCGAAAAATCTTGCCCCTTCCCTCAAGCATCTCTTCGGCACGGACCACTACGGCCGTGACGTCTACACGCGCGTGGCGCACGGGGCGCTGACCACCGTGCTGATCGGCGCGATGACGGTGGCGATCGGCGGCATTTTCGGAACGCTGGTCGGAGCGCTCGCCGGCTACATCGGGGGGACATTTGACGCGATCATCATGCGCATCAACGACTGCCTCCTCGCGTTCCCGAGCATTTTGCTTGCGCTCGTGTTCGTCGGCGTCTTGGGGCCTTCCGAGAAAAATGTTGTCATCGCGCTCGGAATCCTCTTCATCCCGAGTATCGCCCGCGTGGTGCGAAGCGACGTCCGCACGCAGCTGCAGTCGGACTACGTCGTCAACGCGAAGCTTCTCGGTGTTTCCAACGCGCGTATTTTGTTTGTACACATCCTGCCGAACATCCGCGCCACGCTTCTCGTGACGATGGCGGTCGGCTTCAACAACGCTGTGCTCGCGGAGTCGGGCATGAGCTACTTGGGTCTCGGCGTTCAGCCGCCGAAGGCGAGCATCGGCCGCATGCTCTCCGAGGGCCAGTCGTACCTGCGGAGCGCGCCGTGGACGGTGCTGTTCCCCGGCATGATCCTCGTGCTCGCGGTGCTCGGCGTCTCGCTCTTAAGTGAAGCGTACTCGGGCAACCAGGGCGACACCGGCAATCCCGTGCGGATCCGCGCGCGCATCAGCCGCAAGCTGGCCGAGGCGGGCTACGGGAAGTGCGAGTCCCCCGCGGACAGCGAGGGTGCTCCGGTTCTTCTCGTGCGCAACCTCGCCGTCGGCTTTGAGCGGGCGGACGGGTCGCTGCAGGCGGTTGTGAAGGACGTGAATTTCGTGTTGCATGCCGGCGAGCGGCTCGGTATCGTGGGCGAGTCCGGCAGCGGCAAGAGCATGACGGCGCTGTCAGTGATGGACCTGCTGCCCGACACGGCCGGCGTGACCGGCGAGATTTGGATCCGGACGGACAAGGGGCTTCGGAACCTGCTTGCCTGCTCGAAGAAGGAGCTTGCGCTTCTGCGCGGCGACGTGATGGCGATGGTGTTCCAGGAGCCGATGACGTCCTTAAACCCGACGATGCCGATCGGGCGTCAGATGCGGGAAATGCTCACTCACAACGAGGTTCGCCTGTCCAAGGAGGAAGAGACAAAGCGTCTCACCGAGGCGCTCCTCGAGGTCGAGCTGACGGATACGGAGCGGATCCTGCGGAGCATTCCGAAGGAGCTCTCCGGCGGACAGAGACAGAGAGTGATGATCGCGATCGCGATGCTGCTGCGGCCGAGGCTTCTCATCCTCGACGAGCCGACGACCGCGCTCGATGCGGAGACGCGGGACGGGATCCTTGCATTGCTTGACGAATTGCAGAAGAAGCACGGCATGGCGGTCTTGTTTATCTCGCATGAGCTCGCCGTGGTGAGACGGATCTGCCGTCGCGTGATGGTGATGGACGGCGGATGCATCGCGGAGGAGGGCACGGTCGAAGAGATCTTTGAGGCGCCGAAGACAGCGGTAACGAGACAGCTGTTGCAGTCGCTCTCCGGAACGGATTTCCGCGACCTCATGCACTGCGCGGAGGACGCTCCCGAGATCCTTCGGGTGCGGCATCTCCACGTGTATTACGGCAAGAGACGCGGGCGCAATCCGCTCGATTATGAGAATAAAGTCCTTGAGAATTTTGAGATGGAACTTCGCGAGGGCGAGGTGCTCGGCATCATCGGCCGAAGCGGCAGCGGCAAGACGACGCTGGCGCGCTGTCTGGCGGGACTGATCCCGCGGCAGGCCGGCACGATCGAGACGAAGGCCCGCATCGGCATGGTGTTTCAGGACCCGTACGGAAGCCTGAACCGCGCGAAGACGGTGCAGTGGCTTCTCGAGGAGCCGATCCGAAGCCGGTTGATCAAGGAGCGCAAGGAGGCTCTTCGGAAAATGAAGAGCGACTCCACGCTCACAGCGGAGCAGAAGGCAAAGCGCCGGCAGGAGATCAACACGCAGTACCGCGAGGCCAACGCAGGGCGTGCGAAGGAAGCGCTTGCGATGCTCAATGCCGTCGGACTCACGGAGGAGTATGCGGGGCGCAAGATCACGGAGCTGTCCGGCGGACAGCGGCAGCGCGTCGCCATCGGTATGGCGATCCTCGGCAAGCCGGATATCCTGATCCTCGACGAGCCGGTTTCCGCGCTCGATGCGACCGTGCAGGAGCAGGTGCTGGCGCTGCTTGCGGACTTCCACGACCGGTTCAACCTGACGTATCTCTTCATCACGCACGATGAGGCCGTCATGCGGCGCATGGCGAAGCGTGTGATCTACCTAAACGCGGGACGCGTGTTGAAGACCGAGGAGACCTGCGACGAAGGCAGGAAGCCGCGGAGCCGCCGTGACCGCTCGTCGCACATGCGCACAAGAAAGCGCGAGAAGGGCAGGAAGTAAAGCAGGCGCAGAGAGATAGTCAAAGTCGGAGAGATAAAGCAGAAAAATCAAAAAATAAAAAGCAGAAAAAAGGGTGTGCCGCCGATGACGACACACCCTTTCATTTTCCGAAGAATTCAATTGCGGATCAGCCGACCAGCGCCTCTGCCTCGTCGAGAAGCTTGGCGAACTTGTCGAGCGCCTTGGCAACCGGTGCCGGCGTGGAGAGGTCGACGCCGCCGTGCGCGAGCGCTTCGAGCGGGTAGACCGAGTTGCCGAGCGAGAGGAACTCGAGGTAGCGCTTGACCGCGGGCTCACCCTCGTGAAGGATGCCCTCGGAGAGAGCGACTGCCGACGAGAAGCCGGTCGCGTACTGGTATACGTAGAACGGGCGGTAGAAGTGCGGAATGCGCGCCCACTCGTACTGAACCTCGTCGTCGATCACGATCTCGTCGCCGAAGTAGAGCTTGATGAGATCGCGGTAAATGTTGCACAGATCCTCAGGGGATGTGCTCTCGCCGTTCTGTGCGCGCTGATGCGCGATCTGCTCGAACTCGGCAAACATCGTCTGGCGGAACACCGTGCCGCGGAAGCCGTCAAGCAGGTTGTTGATGAGGAACAGGCGGGCGGTGCGGTCCGTTGTCTTCGCGAGAAGATTTTCCGCGAGAAGGTTCTCGTTGACGGTGGAAGCCACCTCGGCGATGAAGAGCGAGTAGTCGTCGTACTGCGGCGGCTGGTTCTCATGCGTGAGGTAGGTGTGCATCGAGTGGCCCATCTCATGGCAGAGCGTCGACACGGAGTCGAGCGTGCCCGTGAAGTTCATCGAGATGTGAGGCGTCGTCTTGCAGGAGCCGATCGAGTATGCGCCGGAGCGCTTGCCTGCGTTCGGGAATACGTCAACCCAGCGGGTCGCGAGGCCCTTGCGGACCGTCTCAACGTAGTGCTCGCCGAGCGGTGCCACAGACGAGAGCAGCAGTTCCTTCGCCTCATCGTAGGTGTAGGACACGTTGTAGTCCGGCGTGATCGGCGTGTAAATGTCGTAGTAGTGAAGCTCATCGAGCCCGAGGAGCTTCTTGCGCAGTCTCAGGTAGCGATACATCTGCGGAAGGTACGCATGCACGGTCTCAACGAGGCTGTCGTACACGGACTCGGGGATGTTGTAAGCCGCCAGCGAAGCCGCGCGCGCCGAAGAATAGTGGCGCAGGTTCGTCATGAGCGTGCTCTCCTTGAGCGTGTTCAGGTAGGTCGCGCCGAAGGTATTGATGTGCTTGCGGTACGAGCGGTACAGGCTCTCAAACGAAGCCTTGCGGATGTTGCGGTCCGTCGATTCCTGCAGCTGGATGTAGTTTGCGTGAGTAACCTCGATCGGCTTGGACGGATCCTCCGGATTGTCGATCGAGTCAAAGGTCATGTCCGCATCCATGAGCATATCGGCAACATCGCCGCCGGCGCCTCGGATATCGCCAAATGCCGCGACGATCGCTTCCTCCTCCTTGCTCAGCGTGTGCGGCTTCTGACGCAGAAGGTCCTCAAACGTGTGGAGGTACGGTGCGAGCTCCGGAGACTTGCGGTAGCTCTCCAGCGTCTCCTCGGGAAGTGAGAGAAGCTCCGGATCCACGAACGAGACGGCGCCCATGAAGCGCACATACAAAGCGTCTGCCTTGGTCGACATGTTCTGCGCCTTGGCAGCGCGGGTGTCCTCGGTGCGGCGCTGATAGGAGTATCCGTGAACGGCCTCCAGGCGTGCTCCCAGGTCGTACAGCGTGCGGTACATGTCAGCGACAACCGCTGCGCTGTCGCCCAGTCTGCCACTGAATTCCGACATTTTGGCGAGGTCCGCCTCAAGCTCGGCGTAGCCCTTCTCCCAGTCCTCGTCGCTCGCGAAAAGCGACGAGAGATCCCACAGGTATTCCTCCGCTATTTCATTTCTTTCTTTTACTTGTTCAGCCATGATAATTCCTCCGATCCTATGTCTCAACCCGCGTTGCGGGCATCTGACTTATGATACCACGCGGGCGCATTTTTCGCAAGCGAAAGACCTGTCGGAAAATGCTCCGCAGGCTCCGGTCCGTCAATGCCAAAAGACACGTCAAAAGACTCGCCGGAACGCGGCCGGAGAGGCCCCTGTTTCGTTGACACCGGTTCGGAAATATGGTATCATGCAAAGGATAAACGGATGGTTTGTCTAGGAGGTTTTATGGGTACATTATTGACAGAAGCACAGATCAAAGGCCTGACGGAGGGGGATTTCAAGAAGATCCGCCAGGAGTTATGGGATATCAGCAACGTTCACAAGCCGGTGGTCCTGAAGGCGCTCAACGAGGCGCGCGCACAGGGCGACCTCAGCGAGAACGCGGACTACTCCGCATCCAAGGCGAAGCTCCGCGCGATGGAGGGCAGAGAGCGCTATCTGGAGCGCACGCTGGACACCACGCCGAAGTTCATCGACACGGCGGCTGAGGATGAGGTCGGCATGAACAACACCGTGAAGGTGCACTCGGAGAAGACGGGCCGCGACATGACGCTGAAGATCGTGACGTGGATCCGCGTCAGCCCGCTGGAGCGCAAGGTGAGCGTGGCTTCGCCGATGGGCTCCGCGCTCTACAAGCACAAGGTCGGCGACCGGGTTCCGGTGACGCTCGACAGCGGCGAGACATTTTACGCGACGATCCTGGAGATCGACAAGTCGACCGACGAGTCGGATGACGCGATCAACTCGTACTGATGTGAGGCAGGCGCAGTCACAGGCGGCAGTCAGGGGAACCGGGGTTTATAGATCATGAATGATTTCATTTTCAGTTTGAATGCGACCGTGCCGGTGTTTCTGGTGATCGTGCTCGGCTTCGTGCTTCGGAAAATAGGTCTGCTGAACGAGGAGTTTGCCCGCGTCGGCGACCGACTGACGTTCCGTGTCACCCTGCCGGTGCTCTTGTTCGTGCAGCTCTCGACGCAGGACTGGTCGGAGTGCTTTGATCTTCGGTTTTTCCTGTTCTGCATGATCGCGACGTGCGTCTCATTTGTCGTAATATACGGACTTTCCTTCCTGCTTCTGCGCGACAGGAGCATGGTCGGGACCTACGCGATGGTGAGCTTTCGCGGAAGCGCTGCGGTGCTCGGGATCGCATTTGTCACCAACATCTACAACGGCGACGCGGGGTTCGCACCGCTCATGATCGTGGCGGTCGTCCCGTTCTACAATGTCTTCTCCGTGCTGGCGCTCGCGTTCAGCGCAAAGAAGGAGGACAACGTCCGCTTCTCCGCGAAGCAGGTGGCGTTTGAGGTGATCACGAACCCGCTGATCCTTGCGGTCCTGCTGGCCATCCCGGCCGCTCGGCTGCACTGGACAGAGATCCGCGGCATGACCATTCCGTACAAGTTCTTGACGAGCGTCGGCAACATGGCAACGCCGCTCGCGCTGCTCGTGCTCGGCGCGGGCTTTGAGCACAAGGAGGCAGCGGCTAAGGCGCGCATCGCGCTCTCAGCGGCGCTCACGAAGCTCGTGCTGCTGCCCGCCGCGATCGTTCCCGTGGCGATCGCCCTTGGGTTCCGCAACGAGATGCTGCTGGCCATCGCCGTGATGGTAGCATCCCCGACTACGGTAGCCTGCTACATCATGGCCAAGAATATGAAAAATGACGCCACTCTGGCGTCGAGCACCGTCCTGATCGCGACGCTGTTGTCACCGGTCACGATCACTGCACTGGTATACATTCTCCGCACTTTCGGATATATCTAGTCACAGTGTTGACTTGTGCGCGGGATGTTTATATAATGAATTCAGCGCGTTGGGGCGCGATAAGCTGAGAAGAAAGGGGTTTTGAGCGATGGCAATGGAATTGCAAGAGGAAGAAGTCTTATGGCGTGACAGGAAGCACTGGATGTGGTTCCCGTTTTCGTTTACCAAATACTCCGTGACGAAGGAGCATCTCA
This sequence comes from Lachnospiraceae bacterium, assembly GCA_017551165.1. GTDB lineage: Bacteria > Bacillota > Clostridia > Lachnospirales > Lachnospiraceae > ISDg. Next base: position 24,347 of record JAFZMO010000056.1, on the reverse strand, counting down.
ACCAGGAGATCGGTCTCTTCAAGACGACGTATGATGAGACGCTTTTGTATCGTATCGTCGACGTTCGTCTGGTGCGCTCGTTCGGCCAGAAGATCTTCGGAACCGGCACGGTACAGGTGTTCAGCCGCGTGGATACGCAGAAGATGATCGAGTTGAAGAACATCAAAAAGCCGAAGCAGGTCAAGAAACTGATCTCGCAGCTCGTTGAGCAGGTCCGCAACGACAAGAAGGTTGTCGGCAAGGAATTCTACGGCATGATGGGCGGAATGCCGATGGTGGATATGGACGGCGACGGTATGCCCGATATGCCTGATTTCGGCGACGGTCCGGACGGCGACGACGGCCCGATGCATTGATTTGTTTTTCTATTGACAAACAGGAAACCGTGGCATATTATGCAAGTGGTACCGAAGCGTACCGATACCTATTTTTCGATTAAAGGAGTATGAACATGTTCGAAAAGATTTTGGAGATTCTGCAGGATCAGCTCAATATCGATACGACGGGCGTTACGGAGGAGACTTCCTTCCGCGATGATCTTCGCATTGACTCGCTTGATCTGTACGAGGTAGTTACCGCGCTCGAGGATGAGTACGGAATCGAGATCCAGCCGGAAGACCTTGACGGAATCGCAACCATCGGTGATGTTGTGGATTTCCTTTCCAAGCGCGGGATCGAATAATCTGTGTGGGGCTGCGGGGAAGCCGCAGCGTAGACAACGAAGAAATCAAAAAGACGACACAATCGCGAGAGCGGTTCGTGTCGTCTTCTTTGTTTTCGCAAAATGAATTCCGCAGCGGGGATGCATCATCCTCGCTGATCAGTCCTCTTCGTCCTCGTCCGTCTCTTCCTCCTCCGGAGGCAGCATGCCCTGGGAGATGTCATCGAGCACGCGGGGCGCGCTGTCGTGCGGCATGAGCTTGCATGCGGCAGGCTCGATGCGCGGCTGAGGATCGATCGGATACTCGGCCGGCCTGAGGACCGTGACGGTCAGGTCGTCGATGTAGTAGGAGCAGTACAGACCTACGCTGTTGGGATCCTCGTCCGTCGTCGCGATCAGGATGCCGCCGGAAGGGGCGGTCGTCTCGCGGATCGTGACGTAGAAGACACATTCGGTCCAGGTATTGCGGATGACGCGCTCCGAGTTACAGCGGACGAAACGCTCCTGCTTCTGCAGGACGGGATTGCCGTCCTTGTCCACCTTGCGGGAGCCGTCGCGCGTGTTGTACACGTAGTCGAGAGCGGTCTCCTTGTGGTAGGTGTCAAACGCCGTGAAGTTGATCGAGTCGGCGACGCCGAAGCCCTCGTTGCTGTAGTAGATATAGCAGCGGATGCAGAGCACATGGCCGACCAGGTCCGCGTAGTTGAGGCCGTTATATTCGCTCAGCTGAAGCATGAAACCGCTGACGCCGTGATGCTCCTGGCGGCGGCGGGAAGCCTTGACCGAGTAGTACCCGGAGTGGGCGATGCTGTCGGTCATGAACACGTCCGATGCGTTGCAGATGTTGAACGGTCCGAGGCGGTTGCCCTTGTCGCGTTCGAAGTTGTTGGCGTAGATCATCGTGTCCACAGCCACGTGCGGAGTCTTCAGGAGAGTCCCGTCTGCATCCCATTCCGCCATCGAGTTGTACCAGCCGCTCTCCAGCGTCTTGACGTCGGGCGTCGGCGTCACGGGGATCGGTGTGGCTGTCGGCGACGGGGTTGCCGTCGGGATCGGTGTCGCGGTGGGCGACGGGGTCGGCGTGAATGTCACCTCGGGGGGCGTGGGCGTGGGAAGATCCTCCGAGCCCGGAAGACCGTTGCACGCACACAGGGCGATCGTTGCCCAGAGCGCCAACACCAGCAATGCGATTGTAGGTTTTATCCGAACTGTAAGCTTGTTCATTCGGTCAGGTACTCCTGTCAACGATACGTTTCTGATTCATAGTCCGAAAACAAGGGAGTGGCTTTCGGACCACTCCCTTGCAGTTATCGATTGTCCGTGACGATCACTCGCCTTCGCCTTCCTCTTCAGCAGGCTTGTGCTCTTCCCAGTAAGCGTTGAACGCTTCATAGTCACCGACACCATCCGTAAGGATGATCTCAAGGTTGTCGATGAAGATGTCTTCCTTGCCGGTACCGTCTGCACACTCGAAGTAGATCTGTGTGTTCGAGGTCTGAGTCTCGGGATCGATATAAATGTCGGTCGGCAGGAATACCGTGCCTTCACAGTGAACCCACTCACCGTTGGATGACGTGCCGGTGATACGGTTGTAAGCAGGATACTGCATGGAGTGCGTACCCTTCTCCTTGTCCTTGTAAACTTCAAATTTAGTCGTCAAGGAAACGAGCATGTCGGTGACATCTTCCTTGCCGGAAACACACTTAGCATCAAAACTGATCTTGAAGCCCTTGCCGAACCACTTGGGGTCGACCGTGATCGCAATACCGTTCCAGTTGGCGGTTCTTCCGGTAGCAACGAGGCATGCGGAACCGTCCTTACCCTGATCCTTGCTGATGGAAGCAAGGCCTGCGCCGACCTGATCGAACATCAGGTAAACGAGTCCGGCATTGCCCTTAACAGCCTCCACGATATCCTCACCCTTGTCGTCCATGAGCTTGCCGAACGGTGCAGAGTCGAAATCGCTCTTGAAGTACGTGTTCGGGTCCGGCGTAGGAGTCGGAGACGGCGTAGGCGTGTTCGTCGGAGCTGCTTCGGTAGGCGTGTTCGTCGGCTGCTCAGCCTTCGGCGTCGTACCGGAATCCGATGATGTATTATTCGCGCTGCCGCAAGCGGACAACATGCCGACGAGCAGAACAAGCGTCAGCAATAACGCAATCTTTTTCATGAAAATACCTCCTTGGTTATTCAATTGAGAAACCCTCCCGCAGGACAGTTTCATGTTGTGAAAAGCATAGCATTATCGCCGGAAAATGTCAATACTGCGGCTATTCTATATATAGTCCCGCGCGCGCGTTGACTTGACATTTTCCATATTTGGGAATAAAATGACAATGTTTTACTATGTCTTACTGTGCCCTTTTGCGCTTTTCCGGCAGAACGGGTAATCGATTTTGTATGATTTTTGAGTGATAAGGCGGACAGAAAAACTATGTGGCATTTTACGAAAATGCATGGTTGCGGCAACGATTATGTGTATTTTGACTGCACGAAGGAGATGCTTCCGAACGCGTCGGCGGCAGCGGTGTTCATGAGCGATCGCAATAAGGGCATCGGCGGAGACGGCATCATCCTGATCAAGAAGAGCGACTGTGCCGATTTCTATATGGAGATGTACAACCTGGACGGAAGCCAGGGGCGGATGTGCGGCAACGGCATTCGTTGCGTCGGCAAATTCGTCTATGACAAGGGGCTGACGGACAAGACCGAGATCACCGTGGAGACGCTCTCCGGCATCAAGCGGCTTTCGCTGGCGGTGCGCAACGGGCGCGTATACGAGGTGACGGTCGACATGGGACACCCGTCCATTCAGCCCGCGGACATTCCGCTCGCAGCGGATGAGCCGGCGGTGAACCGGCCGATCACGCTCGGCGGAAAGCCGTTTGCATTTACCGCCGTATCGATGGGCAACCCGCATGCGGTGATCCCGGTGGAGAGTACCGCGGACACGGCAGTGCGTGAGCTCGGCAGCGAGCTGGAGCACGGACCGCTGTTCCCTGAGGGCGTGAACACGGAATTTGTGGAAGTTTTGTCGGATCACGAGGTAAATATGCGCGTGTGGGAGCGCGGTTCGGGCGAGACGATGGCCTGCGGTACCGGCGCCTGCGCGACGGCGTATGCATGCCGCCTGCTCGGACTTACGGGCGACGAGGTGCTTGTGCACCTGCTCGGCGGCGACTTGAGGATTGTCTATGAGCAGTCCACAGACACGGTATGGATGACAGGACCGGCGACGACCGTCTTTGAGGGCGAGATCGAGTGGCCGGCAGAGGAGGTTTGACCCGCGTGTTGCTGCGGCACAGGGCGCGGTGCGCACGGTCTCGGTGCGCGGCATGAAGGAGGATTCCTGCATGATGAGGAAGAAAGGAACGCACAATCGCATATGGGCTATCGTGATCACGGTGGCGCTAACGGTGTCGCTGTTGCTTCCTTTGGCCGAATACAACAGGGCCTGGAACAAGGCGAAGGCGGACGGTGAGAACGGTTCGGAGACGAAGAAACCCGGGTTTGCGGCGTATGTCAACTACACGCCGGGCCTGAATGTGCGCGTTGCCGCGAGTGCGGGCTCAGCGCAGATGAAGGACAAGAACGGCAATCCGATCCAGCTGACACCGTCGACGAAGGTTCGCGTGTTCGAGGAGGACGAGAATGCGGAGTACCGAAAGATATTGTTTGATTACAACGGAGAGACCAATCTTACGGGATACGCGCTCGGCAAATACCTGCTCGAGTACGACGATGTGACGATCGATGCAGAGTTTGAGGCTGAGCTGGACAAGCAGGGTTTCCCGGAATCCTACCGCGAGATCCTTCGCGCGGTGCACCAGTGGAATCCCGACTGGGTTTTTCTTGCGCAGCATCTCGATCTCGACTGGAACACGGCGGTTACGAAGGAGTACAACCTGTGGCCCACGGTCAACCAGAAATATGAGAGCTCCTGGAAGTCGACCGACCCGGCGGATTACCGGTACGCGGTCGATGACGGTGAGGGCGGCCTGAAGGACGGCGGCTGGGTGCTGAAAGACGGCAAATACAATCACGCCTCAAAGGGTATGCTCGCCTACAACATGGACCCCCGCAACTTCCTTGCGGAGTGCACGCTGTTCATGTTCGAGGATCTGGATTACAACCCGAATTTGCAAAATGAAGCCGGCGTCGAGCGGATCCTGAGCCCGGTCGGTTACAAGGACTTCCACGGGGAGGTCGAGGGCACGACGTACGCGGCGCTGTTTATGCAGGCGGCGGTGGAGTCCCAGGTCAACCCCTACTACCTTGCGGCGCGAAGCGTCCACGAGGTCAACAACTCGCTGATCATTTCGGGCAAGGGCATCGAGGTCACGGAGGACGGACAGACCGTGGTCAAGTATGCCGGACTCTACAACTACTATAACTTCAATGCGTATGCGGACTCGAAGAGCGGCCGCGGCGTCATTGAGAACGGACTTTATTTTGCGTCGCTGACGGCGGAGCGGGAGTATCGCCCGTGGAACACGCGCACCCGCGCGATCGTCGGCGGTGCCATCCGCATCGCGGACACATACGTCAGCGTCGGACAGAACACGCCGTACCTGCAGCGCTACAACGTTGCTCCGAAGAACCCGAGCAACCGCTACAGCCATCAGTACATGTCGCTCGTAACGGCGTGCGCCGAGGAGTCCCTCATGTACTATAACGGTCTCGCCGCTGTCGGCGACGATGTCATGGCGATGCCGTTCGTATTTTTGATCCCTGTCTACAAGAACATGCCCGAGACGCCGTGTGTGCGTCCGGTCGGCGACGGCAACCCCAACGGTTACCTCAAGAGCCTGACCGTGACGAGCGGAGAGCAGGGCATGGACCTGACTCCGGGCTTCACCTGGAACCAGACATACTACACGCTCATCGTGGACGAGACCGTGGAGAGCGTGACGATCGCTGCGGCTCCGCTTGCGACCGCGACGAAGATATCCGGAACGGGAACAGTCCGGCTGGAAGGCGGCGAGAACCTGATCTACCTCGACTGCCTGGCGGGAAATGGGACCAACATCCGGTACACGGTGAACATTTTCCGAAAGGCGGAAGGCATCACACCGACGCCGTCGCCGTCCGTTTCACCGACGGTTGAGGCGACGCCCACCGTGACGCCGAAGCCGACGGGAACGCCGACGAACACGCCGATCCCGACGGACTCGCCGACACCTACCCCGACGCCGGAGATTGAGATCATCTCGTCCGAGACGTTCCTGGTGAGCGAGAAGCAGATCAGCAACATCGCGCTTGGGACGGATGTCTCGACGATGCTTGCGGGGCTTTCCGTGACCGGCGACGGAGCGAAAGCCCTGTACAACGCCAAGGGTGAGACTGTGACGGAGGGTCTGGTCGGCACCGGATACACGCTCAAGACGAGAAGCTACTCGATTCCGATCGTCATCTACGGCGATGTCGACGGGGACGGGGAGGTCACGGCGAAGGACCTGCTGTATGTTCGCCGTCACATCCTCGGCATCACCACGCTGCAGGGCGCGATGGCCGTCGCGGCGGATGTGAAGGACGCAGACGGGATCAACGCCGTCGACATGCTGTACATACGACGGCAGCTTCTGGGAATCGCCCAGATCGAGCAGAAGCGATAGCTCGGATCCCGGGCAACATTTTTAGGAACAAGAGGTTAGAAAGTTGAAGATGTATCGGAAAATAATCGGAATTCTGTTGTCGGTATGCCTGCTCTTCGGGGCAGTTGGATCCTGGATGACGACGACCGCATATGCCGCAGACACGGCGACGTTGACGGTGTCGGGCGGTTCGGTCGAGGTCGGCAGTACCATCACGGTGTCGGTCAAGGTCAGCGCTCCCGCGGATATCGGAATCGCTGCGTTCACGCTCACGTATGATACCTCGCTGTTGCAGTGCGAGGGCTACAGCGGAACGATCACCGAGGCGGACTACAGCATCACCGGCAAGAGCAAGACCTACGAATACAAGTTCAAGGCACTCAAGGAGGGCACCGCATCGATCAAGGCGTCCAAGGTTCAGATCCTGCGACTCACGCCCGTGGACGGCAAGGACGATTTCGATGAGACGAAGGTGACGGACGGCTCTGTTACGGTCAAGGCTCCCTACGTGGCTTCGACCAACGCGTACCTGAAGAGCCTGTCCATCAGCGAAGGCACGATCGAGCCCTCATTTTCCAAAGAAAAATACGAGTACAGCGTGTCGATCAGCGGCAAGAATTCGTCCGTGACGGTCAACGCGAAGGCTGAGGACAGCAAGGCCAAGGTCTCGGTGTCCGGCAACAAGGGACTCAAGGAAGGCAAGAACACGGTCAGCATCACGGTTACCGCCGAGGATGGCAAGACCAAGAAGACATATAAGATCATCGTGGATCGCGGAGTCGCGCCGACCAACACGCCGACGCCTACGCCCACACCGACGAACACACCGACGCCGTCCGCGACGCCGACGCCCGGACTCACGGTCCGCATGGGTGACGAGGAGCTGACGCTCTCGGATGTGATCACGGCGGATCTGCCGGACAGCTACACCGTGGAGACCGAGGATTGGGACGGCTTCAAGGTGGCGGTTGCTTCTGCGGAGAACGAGGAGATCAAGTTCGTACAGATGAGCGACGGCAAGCTGTACGTCTATGAGAAGGATGAGACCGGCGCGGCGAAGTACTATGCGTACCAGACCGTGGGCAGCAACGCGCTGCAGTACCGGTATTTGCCGAAGCCGGAGACGACGGAGGTTCCGGACGGGTTCAACGAGAGTCAGGAGGAGGTCGACGGCGACACGCTCACGGTGTACCGCACGGAGGCCGACGAGACGATGTGCCTGATGTACCTGCGAAGCCCCGAGGGCAATGAGGGCTGGTACCTCTACGACACGAAGGAGAAGACCGTTCAGCGCTACTCGGATGCGCTCTACAGCGCGAAGCCGACGGAGACGCCGACGCCAACGCCGACGGTTGAGCCGGACGTGCCGACGCCGACAGCATCCGCGGAGGAGCCGACGATCCCGGTGACGCCGGGTGAGCAGCCGGGCGGGGACAACACCAATCCGGCGCCCGTGAACCGGAGCGGAGCATCGGGCGCGGGATTCTGGAAGCTGATCGAGAGTCTCTCGCAGAGAGAGCGGATCGGCGCCGGGATCATCGCGGGGCTGGTACTCCTTTGCATCCTTTTGCTGGTTCTTCTGATCCTCGGCAAGAACCGCCACGCGAAGGAATACGACGCGGAGGAGCCGCTGGATGAAGATGAAGAAGATGAGATGGACAAGACCTTCGATCCGCGTCTTCTGAACGGTGAGGATGAGCACGAGGCCAACGTCGCGAAGGCGATGAAGGCGATGAAGGACGCTGACAAGGCGGGCCGCAAGGCAGAGAAGGAACTGAAGAAGGCAAAGAAGTCTCTCGACAGGGTGAAGGCCGGCAAGCCGATCGAGGATCTTGCGGACGACATCGACGAGGATGACTACGACAACTTCTGATGAAAACAGAAAATGGGGGTTACCTAAGTGATCAGTTTGGAAAATTTTACGTGCGAGGGATATGAGCGGGTAGAGCACAGATTTCTGCCTGACATTCAGGCGGACGGCCTGATGCTTCGCCATACAAAGAGCGGCGCGAGAGTAGTGCTGCTCGCGAACGACGATCCGAACAAGGTGTTCGGCATCGCGTTCCGCACGACGCCCAAGAACAGCACGGGCGTTCCGCACATCCTTGAGCATTCGGTGCTGTGCGGCTCCGCCAAATACCCGGTGAAGGATCCGTTCACCGAGATGGACAAGGGCTCGCTTCGCACATTTATCAACGCGTTCACGGCGTCCACATGGACCTGCTATCCGTGCGCGAGCTGCAATGACAAGGATTTTAAGAATCTGACAAATGTTTACATGGATGCGGTGTTGCATCCGTTGATCTACTCGAGAAAAGAGATCTTCCTGCAGGAGGGCTGGCACTATGAGCTTGAGAGCCCGGAGGCGGATCTCGGCATCAACGGAATTGTGTACAGCGAGATGAAGGGAGCATTTTCCAATCCCGACCGCTACGCGAACCGCGTCCTCAGGGAAGCGCTGTTCCCGGATACCACGTACGGCGTGGAGTCCGGCGGCGACCCGGATGTGATCCCGGAGCTTACGTACGAGGAGTTCCTGGAGTTCCACCGCACCTACTACTCGCCGGCCAACAGCTACATCTATCTCTACGGCAACGCCGACATGAAGGAGATGCTCACATTTATCGACAAGGAGTATCTGTCGGGCTTTGACATCATTCCGGTGGACTCCGAGATCGGGCTGCAGAAGCCGTTCGGCTTCAAGCGCGTGGAGAAGACCTATCCGATCGGCGACGACGAGGATGAGAAGAACAGAACGTACCTTCAGTACGGCGTGAAGGCCTACGACGGGTGCGACCCGAAGCGCGCGAGCGCGTGGGACATACTCACATCGGTGCTGTTCTCGATGCCGGGTGCGCCGGTCAAGAAGGCGCTCATCGACGCCGGGATCGGCTCGGATGTGAACGGCTACATCAACACGGATTTCCGTCAGCCGACGATCGTGATCTCGGCGCGCGAGGCCAATCCGGAGCAGGCCGATCAGTTCCTTGCGATCATCCGCGAGACGATCGAGGGCGTGATCCGCGACGGTGTCAACAAGGACGCGATCGAGGCGCTTCTCAACCGCTCCGAGTTCAATTACCGCTCGACCGATTTCGGCGGTGAGCCGCGCGGTCTGTACTATGCATTCAACTCGCTCTCCTCGATGATCTTCGAGGAAAACAGAGCATTTGACGGCCTGAGCATCGGCTGGGTGTTCGACGAGCTCCGCAAGGCGCTCAAGGAGGGATACTTCGAGCAGCTGCTGCAGGAGTACCTCGATTCGGACCACTCGGTGCTCGCGATCGTGAAGCCGGAGAAGGGCCTCGGAACGAGGAAGGAGAAGGAGCTCGCGGAGAAGCTTGCCGCGAAGAAGGCGTCCATGAGCGAGGCGGAGATCGCGAAGCTCGTGGAGGAAACGGCTGCGCTCAAGGAGTTCCAGAACCGTGTCGAGACCGAGGAGGAGCTTGCGTGCATCCCGTCGCTCGAGCGCGAGGACATCGCAAAGGAGCCGCTCGCTCTCGAGTATGAGGTCAAGTCGACGAAGGACGGCGTTCCGGTGATCCACGTGGACAATTTCACGGGCGGCATCACCTACATTCAGGCGCGGTTCGATGTGACCGACCTGCCGGAGGAGGAGCTTCCGTACCTCAAACTGTACGCGGAGACACTCAACGTGATGGACACGGAGAACTACACGTACCCCGAGTTCCAGAACGCATTGAATTTCTATACGGGAAGCCTGTCGCAGTTCCCGGAGTCGGCGCCGATCAAGGGCGAGCCGGGCGCGATGAAGGCGTTCCTCACCTCGGATCTGCGCGTCTTCGACGGCGGTGCTTCGAAGGGCCTTGAGCTTCTGTGGGAGGCTCTGTGGCGCACGAAGTACACGGACACCAAGCGCCTTCTCGAGATCATCTCGGAGCAGGCGGCGTACCTTCCGAACTCGCTTGTGTCCGGAGGAAGCCGCACCGCGAACACGCTGTCGCAGTCGCAGTTCAGCTCGCACATCCGCTTCCGCCACTGGACGAACCAGGAGGGCTTCTATGCACACCTGCGCCGCTGGATCGACAACTTCGATCAGCTGAAGGACGAGATCGTGGCGCATATGGAAAATATCCGCCTTCACATCCTGCGCAAGGCACGCCTGTCGTTCGGTATCTCGGCTGACGCCGACGGCTACGCCAAGGCGCTTCCGGCGTTCGAGGAGTTCACGGCGAACCTCGCGGTTGTTCCCGCGGAGGATCCGCTTGCCGATGCGGCGAAGCTGCCGTGGCTCGGCGGATATCATTTTGCAAAATGTAATGAAGTGCTCACGTACGCAGGCGCCGTTCAGTTCGACTCGGCGGCCGGCAACTTCCGCACCGCAGGCTATGAGTACAGCGGCGCGTTCAAGGTGCTTGAGACGATCCTCTCGAGGGATTACCTGTGGACGAAGATCCGCGTTCTCGGCGGCGCCTACGGCGCAGGCTGCGGAACGGACGACATCTCGGGCAATGTCTTCATGTCGACGTACCGCGATCCGAGCATCCGCGAGTCCTTCGAGGTGTTCAACGGCACGGCTGACTACACGGAGCAGCTGAACCTGAGCGACCACGACATCACGAGATACATCATCGGCACGATCGCCGATATGGATACCCCGTACACGCCTTCGACATCGATGTACACGGCGCTGAACCGCTACTATATCGGCATCACGAAGGAGGATGTACAGCGGACGCGCACGGAGGTTCTCACCGTGACCAACGAGAAGCTGCGCGCGCTTGCGCCGATGCTCCGCGATGTGCTTGCGCAAAATTACCGCGCGGCGCTGGCGACGGAGAGCAAGGCGAAGGAGTGCGAGGACCTCTTCGATGTGAGACGGCCTCTGCGCGGCTAACGAAGTAATTTCCGACGGCAGTCGTGGTGCAAACTGCGGCTGCTGTCGCATGAAGTGAACAAAGGAGTATAAGACATGGAGCGCGGAAACGCGAATACAACCGCCTTTCGCTCGGGATTTGTCGCCCTGATCGGGCGCCCGAACGTCGGCAAATCCACTTTGATGAACCGGCTGATCGGGCAGAAGATTGCCATCACCTCGAGCAAGCCGCAGACGACGAGAAACCGCATTCAGACGGTGTACACCGATGAGCGCGGACAGATCATTTTCCTCGACACACCCGGCATCCATAAGGCCCGCAATAAGCTGGGCGAGTACATGGCCGAGGTGACGGAGAGCACGCTACGCGACGTCGACCTGATCCTGTGGCTCGTGGAGCCGAGCGACTACATCGGCGCCGGCGAGCAGGCGATCATCGAGCGCCTTGGGAACGTGAAGACGCCGGTGATGCTCGTCATCAACAAGATCGACAAGGTGAAGAAGGAGGACATCCTCCGCTTCATCGACGCCTATCGCGAGAAGCTTGATTTTGCGGCGATCGTGCCCGTCTCGGCACTCAAAGGGGAAAATACGGACGACCTCACCGACACGATCTTTACGTTCCTGCCGGAGGGCCCGCAGTACTACGATGAGGACACCGTGACGGACCAGCCGGAGCGACAGATCGCGGCGGAGATGATCCGAGAGAAGGCGCTTCGCAACCTCGAGGATGAGATCCCGCACGGCGTTGCGGTCCTCATCGACCGCATGAAGGAGCGCGAGGGCGGCACGCTGATCGACATCGACGCGACGATCGTCTGCGAGCGCGAGTCGCACAAGGGTATCATCATCGGCAAGCAGGGTGCGATGCTCAAGAAGATCGGTACGGAGGCGCGCCGCGACATCGAGATGATGACCGGCACGAAGATCAACTTAAAGCTCTGGGTCAAGGTGAAGGAGAACTGGCGCGACAGCGACATCCTCATCCGCAACTACGGATACCGCGATCCCGAGGAGTAAGCGCCTGACCGGGGAACCGGCAGGCATCTGTTTGACAGAAAATAACGGCAGGAGGAAAGTAGCGCATGACCGATCATCCGATATTGCACGGCATCGTTCTTTCCTCGATGCCGATCGGCGAACACGACAGAAGACTGTCCATATTGACGCAGGAGCGCGGGCGCATCTCCGCATTTGCGAGGGGAGCGCAGCGTCCGACGTCGACGCTTGTGGCGGCGACGCAGCCGTTTGTGACGGGAGCGTTCACGGTCGTTGAGGGTCGCAATTCGTACACGATGATCCGCGCCGAAGTGAACAACTATTTTACGGAGCTCCGCGGGGATTTTGACAAGACCTGCTACGGGCTCTATTTCTGTGAACTCGCGGAGTTCGCGACCGAGGAAAACCTCGATGAGCGCGAGACGCTGCAGCTTCTGTACGCCGCTCTGCGCGCGCTTGCGAAGGGCGAGCCGGAGGCGAAGCTCGTGCGCGCGGTCTACGAGATGAAGATCGCGTATGTGCGAGGCGAAGGGCCGCAGGTCAACGAGTGCGTGCGGTGCCGCGACACGCAGGGGCCGTTTGTGTTCCACGTCCCCTCGGGCGGCTGCCTGTGCCGAAAGTGTGCCGGCGAGCTGTTCGACGAGGAGGGTCGCAAGGCCTACGAGCTGCGAACGCAGGCGGTGGCCTCGGGCTACTACAACCTCGACGATTCGTCCTGGTACGCGCTGCGCGTGATCGCATCGACACAGCCGACGAGGCTGTTCTCATTTTCCGTGAGCCCCGAGGTGCTCGAGGAACTCCGGGCGATCGCTGCGAGCTGGTACGCCGAGTACGTGGACCACACGTTCCGGAGCGCGGAGATGCTCCGGGGATTTCAGGATCTGACAGTGTTTTAGGTTTGTATGGAAAGTGTTAGTGAGAGGGGAATTCGATGAAGATTTTTGGTGGACAACGAAGAAATGACAGGACACGGCGGAACACGCCGGGCGCGACAGCGTTGCGTGTGACACTGCTGGTTTCCCTTGCGATGCTGATCGCACTGCACGGAGGAGCGGCCGCGGACCGTACGACCACCTCGAGCAGCTCGAGGAGAGACGGGCAGACAGCCGTCTCGCTCGACATCACCGTGAAGAATAAAGGCGGCAGCAAGCAGAGCAAGCTGCGCGACAACTCCAACAAAACGCGCGAGAAATACAAGACGGGTGAGGTTCTCACCGTAACATCGGAGAAGCCGATGTACGGCGTCTACATCCGCTGGGGCTCGACGGTCTCCCCGTACACGCTGCACTACAACGAGCAGACGGAGAAGCACGGCGAGAACGGATTTTTGCATGACTACGTCGCGCTCAAGGAGCCTGCGACGAGCGTGGAGATCCGGATCGAGAAGGACGTCTACGTGAGCGAGATCGAAGCATTTTCCGAAGGGACATTGCCCGCGGACGTGCAGGTGTGGAAGCCGGCGTTCAAGGAGGCGGACATCCTTGTTTTTTCCACGCACGCGGACGATGAGATCCTCTTCTTCGGCGGCGTGCTTGCGCAGTACGGCGGGCAGGAGAAGCTCAAGGTGCAGGTCGCATACATGTGCGAGTTCTGGTCCACGGAGCATGTGCGCGAGCATGAGAAGCTGGACGGCCTGTGGGCGAGCGGCATCCGCAACTACCCGATCTGCATGAACTATTACGACTATTATTCGAAGACCCTCGACAAGGCCAAGACGCAGTACGATATCAAGAAGCTTACAAAGAGCGTGTGCGAGGTGGTGCGCCGCTTCAAGCCGCTCGTCATCGTGACGCACGACATCAAGGGTGAGTACGGCCACGGCGGCCACATGATCCTGAATGCGGCCGTGCAGGAAGTGATCGAGCACTCGATGGATGCGGACTATCAATCGGATTCGGCAAAAAAGTACGGGACATGGGATGTTCCGAAGACGTATTTTCACCTCTATGAGAAGAACAAGCTCCGCCTGAACATGCGCGTGCCGCTCTCGGAGTTCGGCGGTAAGACGGCGCTCGATGTTGCGAAGGCGGCATACCTGAAGCACGAGTCGCAGCAGTGGTGCTGGTTCTACGTCTCCGACGACTATGAGTACAGCGCCGCGGAGTTCGGCCTGTTCCGCACGAAGGTCGGCACAGACACCGGCAACAATATGATGGAGCATGTGTCGCGGTCGAAGGCGCAGGAGATCAACAATCCGTCGCCGACGCCGACCGAGGAGCCGACACCGACGGACACGCCGACGCCGGAAGTGACGGGAGAGCCTGCGGACACGCCGACGCCCGAGGTGACGGGAGAGCCAGCGGACACGCCGACGCCCGAGGTGACGGGAGAACCGGCAGATACGCCGACGCTCGAGGTGACGGAGGAGCCGACGCCGACGAGCACGCCGACACCGACGAACACGCCGACACCGACGAACACGCCGACACCCACGAACACTCCTACACCTACGAATACGCCGACACCGAAACCGACGAAGACGCCCACGCCGAAGCCCACAAAGACGCCGACACCGACGCCGACGAACACGCCGACGCCGATCAATACACCGACGCCTACGAATACACCAACCCCGACGCCGACAAACACGCCGACGCCGACCAATACGCCGACACCGACCGACACCCCGACACCGACACCGACGCCGGTGGTAACACCGTCTCCGGTGCCGACGGAGATCCCTGCGGTTGCTAAGGACGACAAGGCAGCCAAGGGGGACAACGTCAACCCGCTTCTCTACGCAGTCCCGATCGGAGGCTTAGTCGCGGTCGCAGCAACGGGCGGCGTGTTGTGGTACCGGAAGAGGAAGAACGGTGAATGAAACGAAGAGTAAGCATAATGCCTTGAATACAACAATAAAACAATAAACGTAACCTACGGAGGAAAAACATGGCTGACACAAAGAGCAAGAACCCGATCATCACATCGATCTACACGGCGGATCCCGCGCCGATGGTACACGACGGAGTGCTGTACCTGTACACGACGCACGATGAGGACAAACTGATCAACGATTTCTACACGATGTTCGACTGGAGATGCTACTCCACGACGGACATGGTGAACTGGACCGACCACGGCAAGATCTTCGGCCTCGACGACATCGAGTGGGCGGACGACCGCGCGTGGGCACCGCAGTGCATCGCACGCAACGGCAAGTTCTACCTGTACTGCCCGGTACATAAGATTAACGGCGGCATGGCGATCGCCGTCGGCGTTTCGGACAGCCCGACAGGCCCGTTCAAGGATCTCGGATATCCGCTCGTGGACGAGGGCGACTGGAACGACATCGACCCGACCGTATTTATCGATGACGACGGGCAGGCGTACCTGTACTTCGGCAACCCGGAGCTCCGCTACGTGCTCCTCAACGAGGATATGATCTCGATCGACGAGAGCGTCGGTGTGCAGAAGATCCCGATGACCGTCGAGTCGTTCGGCAAGGGCAGCCACATGACCGGCACGACGTACGGTGAGGGCCCGTGGTTCTATAAGAGAAACGGCCTGTACTACATGGTGTTCGCAGGCTTCGCCGAGGGTGAGCGCCGCAACGAGCACTTCGGGTACGCGACGTCGGAAGGCCCGACCGGCCCGTGGGTGTACCGCGGCGTGCTGATGGAGGAGGGACCGTGCTTCACGAACCATCCCGGCCTGTGCGACTACAAGGGTCATTCGTACCTGTTCTACCATACGGACGAGCTTCCGGGCGGCAGCCTGTTCCACCGCTCCGTGTGCGTGGCGGAGTTCACGTACAACGAGGACGGCACGATCGACACGATCTCCAAATGCGACGGCGTGAAGGGTCTCGGCGATGAGTGAGCGCCGTGAGGTCGGCGAAGTTCGCCGGAGGAATACATTTTCGGTTGACAGAACGAGGTTTCGGTGTTATATATAACGATTATTACACGGAAATCCAAGAAATCCCAAGATATCCTAAGAAATGAGGTAGCGATTATGGAAAAGACGATGGACAAGATTGTTGCCCTTGCGAAGGCGAGAGGCTTTGTATATCCGGGCTCCGAGATCTACGGCGGCCTGGCCAACACCTGGGACTACGGTAATCTCGGCGTTGAGCTCAAGAATAACGTCAAGAAGGCGTGGTGGAAGAAGTTTATCCAGGAGAACCCGTATAATGTCGGCGTTGACTGCGCGATCCTCATGAACCCGCAGACGTGGGTTGCCTCCGGTCACTTGGGCGGATTTTCCGATCCTCTGATGGACTGTAAGGAGTGCCACGAGCGCTTCCGCGCGGACAAGCTGATCGAGGACTATGCGGAGGAGAAGGGCATCACCCTTCCGAAGCCGATCGACGCGTTCTCGCAGGACGAGATGAAGAATTTCATCGAGGAAAATAATATCCCCTGCCCGACCTGCGGCAAGCATAATTTCACCGACATCCGTCAGTTCAACCTGATGTTCAAGACCTTCCAGGGCGTCACCGAGGATGCGAAGAATACCGTATATCTTCGCCCGGAGACCGCGCAGGGTATTTTTGTCAATTTCAAGAACGTACAGCGCACGAGCCGCAAGAAGATCCCGTTCGGTATCGGCCAGATCGGCAAGAGCTTCCGCAATGAGATCACGCCCGGCAACTTTACGTTCCGCACCCGTGAGTTCGAGCAGATGGAGCTCGAGTTCTTCTGCGAGCCCGGCACCGACCTTGAGTGGTTCCGGTACTGGCGCGCGTTCTGTCGCGACTGGTTGCTCTCGCTCGGCATCAAGGAGGACGAGATGCGTCTTCGCGACCACGCTCCGGAGGAGCTCTGCTTCTACTCCAAGGGAACGACCGACATCGAGTTCCTGTTCCCGTTCGGTTGGGGCGAGCTGTGGGGTATCGCGGATCGTACCGATTACGACCTCACGCAGCACATCAATACCTCGGGTGAGGATCTCACCTACTTCGACGATGAAAAGCAGCAGCGCTACACGCCTTATGTTGTCGAGCCGTCGCTCGGCGCAGACCGTGTGGTTCTCGCTTTCCTTTGCGCAGCCTACGATGAGGAGGAGCTTGCGGAGGGCGATGTCCGTACCGTATTGCACTTCCATCCGGCACTCGCACCGGTGAAGATCGGTGTTCTCCCGCTCTCTAAGAAGCTTGCGGAAGGCGCAGACAAAATCTATGCCGAACTTTCGAAATACTACAACTGTGAATACGACGACCGCGGCAATATCGGTAAGCGTTATCGCCGCCAGGACGAGATCGGAACCCCGTTCTGTGTCACCTACGACTTCGAGTCCGAGACCGACGGCTGCGTAACCGTCCGCGACCGCGACACGATGGAGCAGGAGCGCGTGAAGATCGAGGATCTCAAGGCATACTTTGCCGCTAAGTTCGAGTGGTAAACCGCCGCGCGGCTTAGGCCGTTCACAGCAACAATACTTCGACGCATTCGCCATAGCATTTTTGTCATACGCAAAATGCTATGGCGTTTTTTTACCATTTTTCGGAAAATGAGGACACGGAGGGACGAAACATGAAGACACGTTTGGAGATCTTGCAGGAGTTTTATGACTGGAGCAACGAGGACAGCCGGCTTGCGCGAACCCGGCACGGGCAGCTGGAGTACGCCGTCACGATGAACTACATCCACCGCTACGCGGCGAAGGGCGACAAGGTGCTCGAGATCGGCGCGGGCACCGGCCGGTATTCCGTCGCGCTCGCAAAGGAGGGCATGGATATGACCGCGGTCGAGCTTCTTGAGAGCAACCTCGAGGTGCTGCGCCGCAACGGCAGCGGGCTTGCGAACCTGCAGGCGCTTCAGGGCGACGCCACCGACCTTGGCAGGTTCGCGGACGGCACGTTCGACGTCACGCTGTGCTTCGGGCCGATGTATCATCTTTACGACAAGGCGGACGTCGACAGTGCCATCGATGAGGCCATCCGCGTGACGAAGCCGGGCGGCGTGATCCTGTACGCATTCCTATCGGTCTTCGGCATCATGTACGCAAACTATTTCCAGGGCAACTGGGCTGCGGGGCAGGAGGAGAACTTCACGGACGATTACAGGATCCGCCACTTCAAGGAGCAGCTGTTCACGGGCTACGACATCGAGGAGTTCGAGGCGCTTTTCGCGGACCGTCCGGTGCAGTGGCTCGCCACGACCGGCGTGGACGGCATGGTGGAGGCGCTGGAGGACCGGGAGGACTTCGCGATCGCCGATGAGGATTTTGCGAGGTTCGCCGAGTGGTATCTCGCATTTTCCGAAAAAAGAGAATTGCTGGGCGGGACCAACCACCTGTTGTACATCTGCCGCAAGTCATAACCGGGGTTGAAGGGCACAACAAAAAACGTATTATTTTCTACGGATTGTGGCTTGACACCGGGCGGGTGTAGGAGTACAATCGGGCTTATTATTTTTCAGAATGGGGGGTGAAAGTATGGGTGAGAAGAAATCGAACAAGATCAGCCGCAAGCGGGCCGTGATGAACAATTTCTACGCCCTGAAGCTTCTGTGGCGGATCTGCCCGTCGCTGGTCATGCACCAGGGCGTGATGCGGTTCCTCGGGTACTTTGAGTGGCTGTTCTACAGCGCGTTCTTCATGAGGCACGTCATCAACGCCATGGAGGCCGGCGATGAATTTCGGAAAATCCTCACGTACATCGCGGTTGTCGCGTGCGTATTCAGCTGCATGATGCTCTATGAGGAGTTTTTCGGGGGAAAGATCCGGCCGGTGTGCGGGGCGGTGGTCAACAAGGGGCTGTACCGCATCCTGTTCCGTAAATCGCGCAACGTGGAGCTCACGTGCTTTGAGGACAGCGATTTCTACGACCGCTACACGCTGGCGATGGAGCAGGCCGACACGCGCCTGATCGCGACGGCGGAGGCGCTGTTCAAGACAATCTTCGGCGCGATCGCGAGCTTCTGCGCGTTTTTGTTCATGTATCAGGTGGACAAGATCTCGGTGCTGTTCATCATTTTCCCGATCATCGGCAACTTCGTGTTCAACCGAGCGATCAGCCGTCTCGACTATGCGAGAAATAAGGACATGGCGCCGCACAACCGGCGCATCGCGTACATCAACCGCGTGATGTACCTGCCGGAGTACGCGAAGGAGATGCGCCTCACCGGAGTGTTCTCCCTGATGCGGAGGCAGTACCGCGAGGCGATCACGGGCGTGGCCGACGTGACGAAGAAGTACACGAAGAAGGCGGCCATCCTGCACTGGTTCTACGTCATGTTCACATTCACCTTCATCTTCGAGGGACTGCTGATCTACGGGGCGTACCGCACGGTTGTGAGCGAGTCGATGAGCCTCGCGGAGCTCTCGGTCATCACGAGCATGATGGTGTCGACCACATGGATTTTGATCGGATTTACCGAGGCGCTCACGGAGCTGTTCAAGAACGGACTCTTTATGGAGTACCTGCGGACGTTCCTCGAGTACAAGGAGCGCATTCCGGAGGATTCCGACGGACTCGATCCCGGCAAGGAGATTAGGAGCATCGAGTTTAGGGACGTATCATTTTCCTACAAGGACAAGGAGGTGCTCTCGCACCTGAATATGGAGTTCCGCGGCGGCAAGACCTACGCGCTCGTGGGACACAACGGCGCGGGCAAGACCACGCTGATCAAGCTGCTGTTACGGTTCTACGACCCGACGGAGGGACAGATCCTCTTAAACGGCCGCGACATCCGGGAGTACAATCTCCGCAAGTACCGCGCGCTCTTCGCGACGGCGTTCCAGGATCACCGCATGTTTTCTATGTCGGTCACGGACAACGTCGTCATGGGAGAGCCCATTCCCGCCGAGGAGCGGGAGAGCCGCGTGACGGAAGCGCTGAAGCTTGCGGGAGCGTACGACAAGGTCATGTCGCTGCCCAAGGGGCTTGACACGACGCTCACCCACGAGTTCGACGACGAGGGTGCGATGCTCTCGGGCGGCGAGTTCCAGAAGATCGTCGTGGCCAGGGCGTTCGTCAAGCAGTGCCCGTTCAAGGTCTTCGACGAGCCGTCGAGTGCGCTCGACCCGATCGCCGAGGCCGAGATCTTCGACAATATCTACAGCGAGTGCAAAGACAACACGCTCGTGTTCATCTCGCACCGCCTCTCGTCCGTGCAAAATGCGGACTGGGTGTACCTGCTGTCGGACGGCAGCGTGAAGGAGTACGGCACGCACGCCATGCTGATGGAGCAGGACGGCATCTACGCCGACATGTACCGCAAGCAGGCGAAGAACTACCTCGCGCTTGCGGATGAGAGCAAGCCCGCAGCGGGCGTCGCTCCCACGGTGAAGGGAGGTGTTCTGGCATGAAGCGGATAATTCAGAACCAGCTCTTCCTGTGGAGGCTTTGCTTCAAGACCTGTCCGGGGTACATGATCTATTTCCTGTACGACGGATTCCGGTATCAGGGTATCATTTTCCTCGAACACGTGCTCGGCATCCGCTACGTGCTGCACTGCGCGGAGTATCACGAGCCGTTCTGGAAGGCATTGCTGGTGATCGGCATCATCCTGACCGTCAACATGCTCCAGATCATACCGGACGGACTGTTCATCCACGGATGGTCCTACCGCGCGAAGCCCAAGCTCTACAAGGCGCTCAAGGAGAAAATGTACCAAAAGGCGTCGGAGATCGACCTCTCGTGCTACGACGATCCCGACTACTACAATGATTTCGTGCTGGCGGTTGCGGAGGCGGAGACCTCCATCGACCGGTTCCTTGCCATGTGCAACATGATCGTGCAGGGCTTCACGATACTTTTCACGACAGGTGTTTTCTACCTGCTCACGGACGCAGCCGGCGTGCTGTTCGTCCTTGCATCGTTTGTATTGCGCTTCCTCGTGTCGCGTGTGCTGAACAAGCTCAACTACCGTGTACGACTCACGGTCAATCCGCTCGAGCGCAAGCGCAATTACATAAGCCGCGTGTTCTACCTGAACGACTACGCGAAGGAGCTGCGGCTGCACCCTGAGGTCGGCGACCGCCTGGAGCGCGAGTTCGCCGAGGCGGACGACGAGATCGCGGAGATCCAGGAGAAGGTCGGAATGAAGCGGTCGCTTCTGGGGTACACGAAGGCTTACCTCGTCGGCGACTTCATCATGGACGGCCTCTACATCACGTATCTCGTCTTCCAGGCAGCGGTGCTGCACACGATCGACTACAGCAATGCGGTCGTTCTGTTCAACCGCACCGGCAGCCTCCGCAGAGGTATGGCGGACATCGCGGACATCGTGCCTCAGGCGCAGGAGAACAGCCTCTACATCGACAAGATCCGGAAATTCCTCGATTACGAGCCGAAGATCCGCCGCGACGAGGGCGACGACGTGCCCGAGGGCAACGCGGAGATCGTGCTCGACCACGTGAGCTTCCGCTACCGCGAGGATATGGAGGACACGCTCAAGGATATCTCGCTCACGGTTCGCAAGGGTGAGCACATCGCCATCGTCGGCTACAACGGCGCGGGCAAGACGACGCTGATCAAGCTTCTGATGCGCCTCTACGACCCGACCGCGGGCACGATCGCCTACCACGACCGTGACATCCGCGAGTACCGTCCGAACGACTACCGCGGGCGCATCGGCGTCGTCTTCCAGGACTACCAGATGTACGGCGCGTCACTCGCGGAAAATGTGGTGATGAGCGGCGAGGCGGAGTCCGCCGACCGCGACCGCATCGCGGATGCGCTGAAGCGGGCCGGCTTCGGAGAGCGGCTTGCGAGCCTGCCGCGCGGGCTGGACACGCAGGTGACTGCGGAGTTCGACCGCGAGGGCGTGAACTTCTCCGGCGGCGAGAGCCAGAAGATCGCGATTTCAAGAGCATTTTACAAGGATGCCGACATCCTGATCATGGACGAGCCGTCGAGTGCACTCGACCCGCTCGCGGAGTACGAGCTGAACCGCGCGATGAAGCGTGCGGCGAAGGGCAAGACCGTGTTCTACATCTCGCACCGGCTTTCCACGACAAGAGATGCCGACCGCATCCTGATGCTGGAGAACGGGCGCATCGTCGAGGAGGGAACCCACGCGAGCCTGCTCGCATTGGGCGGCCGCTACGCGGAGATGTGGCGCGTGCAGGCGGGACGCTATCAGACCGCACAGTGATGCAAAACTTCGCACGATTTGACGCATAAACCGCAAGAAAACACAAGCGCAAGCTCTCGAGAAGGAGTACAATGGTATAAATGCGATACCGAGGTACCGCACCCCGCGAGAAGGGGAGAAAAGAGTATAGGGAGGGTTTGCAAATATGAGTAAACAATGGCCGCTTGATACTGCGCTGTCGTTCGATCCGATCTTCGGAGAGCCGAACCGTGACGGCAATCAGGGGTATGAGATCCTGCCGGACGGCAGAGTGACGATTCGCATTATCGCACCGAACGCGAAAGAAGTTTTGGTTGACCAGTTCGGCAAGACACAGGCGTTTGAAAAGAAGGAGGATGGTTACTGGGAGGGAACGTTCGACCTCGGTCGCGGATTCCAGTATTTCTTCCTCAAGATCGACGGTGCGGATGTTCTGAATCCGTATCTTCCCATCGGCTACGGCTGCTGCCGCCCGATGAACTTCATGGACATTCCGGTGGAGGACATCACCTGGGACGGTCTCACGGACGTGACTCACGGCGCAGTGACCCGCCACTATGTAAAGTCTTCGGTGACCGGCAAGTTTGAGATCTGCCTTGTGTATACGCCGCCGAAGTATGACCCGAACAAGAAGTATCCGGTGCTGTATCTTCAGCACGGTTACGGGGAAAATGAGATCGGCTGGACCTTCCAGGGCCACGTCGGCCGCATCGCGGACCAGCTTCTTGACAAGGGCGAGATGAAGGAGATGCTCATCGTTATGTGCTGCGGTATGACGCAGCTCATGGAGGCGGACAAGTCTCCGATGGCGCGCATGGCGTTCCTCGACGTTCTGCTCAAGGACATCATCCCTTACATTGAGGGCCGTTACAACGTGCTGACCGACAAGTGGAACCGCGCGATGGCAGGCCTTTCGATGGGCAGCTACCAGACCAGCATCACGACGCTGTCTCATCCGGAGCTGTTCGGTTATGCGGGACTCTTCAGCGGATTCCTGCGCATGCCGTTCTTCAACGCGACGGAGCCGCACCTGGCGATCCTGGAGGATGCCGACAAGTTCAACGAGAGCTTCAAGGTATTCTACCGCGCGATGGGAACCGAGGACCAGTATTTCAACTCCTTCGATTCGGATGACAAGTTCCTCGAGGGCAAGGGCCTCAACATGCACAGAAGCACCTATCCGGGCGGTCACGACTGGACCGTTTGGAGACGCTGCATCCATGAGTTCCTGCCGATGATCTTCCAATAAGTCGCAAATACGGCGAAACATAGTGAAAAACATGCCCGCGAGCCCCGCTCGCGGGCGTTTTTGTGTGCATTATGACAAGTAAAAAAATCTTGTCAATACAGGGCCTGTGTGTTAAAATCTCTGTAGCGGCTGTCCACAGACGTTTTCTTTTGCGTGTTCTTTTTACGGGGAAGGAGAAAATCTTGTTGCGTTGTTTGAGATGATTGATGGACCGTGGACGGCGAAAATATCAGAGGAGGTCATAAGAGAATATGGCTAAAAAGTGGGTATATGCATTTACCGAAGGCAATGCCGATATGAGAAACCTTCTCGGCGGCAAGGGTGCAAACCTGGCTGAGATGACGAACATCGGCCTTCCGGTACCGCAGGGTTTCACGATCACGACGGAGGCCTGCACGCAGTACTATGAGGATGGACGTAAGATCAATGACGAGATCATGGCTCAGGCCATGGAAGGCGTTAAGAAGATGGAGGAGATCAACGGCAAGAAGTTCGGCGATCTCAAGAACCCGCTCCTTGTTTCGGTTCGTTCCGGTGCAAGAGCATCCATGCCGGGTATGATGGACACGATCCTGAACCTCGGTCTGAACGACGAGGTTGTCGCTGCGATGATCGCCGGCAACCCGGATCCGAAGTTCGAGCGTTTCGTATATGACTCGTATCGCCGTTTCATTCAGATGTTCTCGGACGTCGTAATGGAAGTCGGCAAGAAGTACTTCGAGGCACTGATCGACAAGATGAAGGAAGAGAAGGGCGTGAAGTTCGATATCGAGCTCGACGCTGCCGACCTCAAGAAGCTTGCCGAGCAGTTCAAGGCAGAGTACAAGAAGCAGCTGGGTGAGGATTTCCCGTCCGATCCGGTTGTTCAGTTCAAGCTCGCGATCGAGGCTGTGTTCCGTTCCTGGGACAACCCTCGTGCAAATGTATATCGTCGTGACAACGATATCCCGTACAGCTGGGGTACCGCAGTCAACGTAATGCCGATGGT
>JAFZMO010000055.1 GCA_017551165.1 Lachnospiraceae bacterium | reverse complement strand
TGAAGAACCAAGAAACTGTGCCTCAATACCGGTAATGGGATTCTGTCCTGCATATATCTTAGCAGATATACTAATGGTTTTACTCTTTCCGTATTCAACAACTATCGTATCAGTTTGTTGGTCATCGACGAACGAAAACCGGATATCCGGATTATCTCCCCCATCATTTCCTCCGGTTACCCGACTAGAAGGAAGTACCACAGCACCTCCTTGTCGAATTACAAACTCACTCGCATCATGAAGGTAGACTAAATACTCGCCAAGTAATGTGGCATCTAAAGAGTCAATCTTTCCATCACAATTTAGATCGGTGTTATAATACTGTTGTTCATCCCAATAATACGATTCATCTTCACTTGAACTCATAACTGCATAGTTTCTCAATATGCAACTCACATCCGATAGATCCACCTGCCCATCCAGATTCGCATCCCCTGCGATGTGACTCACAGTTTCTGCTGCCTTTGTTTTTTCAACCACTCCTGGAAGTATCCCTACTACCATCACCAGACATAACATCCAACCTAATGCTTTCTTCCATAGCAAGCTCATTTTCCAGTACCTCCGGGTTATTTTGTTTCTGTTGGGAAACAATTTCCGTACAAAAGATAACCATATAATGTAGTATATCACGGAAACAATCGTCTGTCTATGAAGCTAACAAAAAAGCAAGATATCTTTCTTGATTTTGCTTGAAATCCGATGGTTATTTTGCTACCGTATTACTCGAATGATGTGCCTCACACAATCATAGAAAGATACACCGTATTTTTCGGAGGAACCCCATGCGTTACGTCGAACTGCCGCTTACCGAACTCGTCGATGAGGACCTGCTTCCCGTTATGGAAGCATGGCTTTCGAACGATGCCTACTGCCCGATCGGCAGCGCCGAACCGGTGTGGTTTGACATCGAGACGACCGGGCTCTCCTCATCTTCGGCATGCACGTACATGATCGGCGCCGTGATGCGAAACGAAGCCCGCGAGTGGACGTTCCGCCAGTGGTTCGCGGAGGGCCCCGGTGAAGAGGAGGTGCTGCTGCGATCATACGCTGAAGCACTTCCGGAAAACTGCGCGCTTCTTCACTATAACGGTACGACGTTCGATATCCCGTTCCTGCGCGACCGCAGTCGCTATCTGGAGCTGGATATCACCTGGCCGACACTTTCTATAGACCTCTACGGGCAACTGCGCAGGCTGAAGTCGCTTGCCCTGCTGCCGTCCTGCCGGCAGCGCGATCTCGAACCCTACGCGGGTTACACGCGCGTCGACCCGTACGACGGCGGCACACTGATCCGATACTACGGCGATTACGTCAAATACAACAAGCTCTTCCACATTCAGGAGTCGATGCGGATTCCTATGCCGCCGCATGACACCGACCTTCCCTACTCGGCCGAGGAATGCGCTGCGAACATCTACGAGACGCTTGCCCGGCACAACCGCGAGGATCTCGCGGGGCTTGTCTCACTGGTGCGGCTGTACGATGTGTTCGATATTCTGAACGGGGATATCGGGGATACCGACCTCACCGGCTTCGGCGTTTCCGCCGTGATCACGCTGATGACGGAGCGCCGCTGGCCGAAGGATCTGCTTGTGGCCTGTCCGCTTCCGAAGAAGTGCCTGACGCTGCCCGAACGCTGCTTCGACTGCATTGTGACGGTCTCGCCCGATGAGGATGGCCGCCCGACACTCTGCGTCCCGATCCTCACGGAGCCCGCGAAACACTTCTACGACAATTACCACGACTACTTCTATCTCCCGCTGGAGGGTCGCGCGATCCACAGGAGTATCGCAACACACATGGACCGCAAATACTGCCGTCCGGCCAAACGCGGCGAGGCGTTTGACTGGTTCCGGGGCGAACTGCTCCCCCAGGTCGGTGAAGTCTTCTCCCCGTGCTTTCTGTACGATCCGAAGGATGCCTGTCTTCTGTTCCCCGCAAAGGAACTTCCGAAACACCCGGAGAAACAGACGGAATACGCAAAGGGAATCCTGTCGCTGTTCCTTCGAAAGAAAAAATAAACGCACGGTTCGCGGTATCCCCGTAAGCCGCACGCGTTCGGATACGAAAATAGGGCTGAACGATCTCTCGTTCAGCCCTTGATTTCATTACATATCCAAAATTATGCTTCCTGCGGAATGATCTCTTTCTTGTTATAAGAACCGCAAGCCTTGCATACTCTGTGAGGCATCATCAGCGCGCCGCACTTGCTGCACTTTACAAGATTCGGAGCAGCCATCTTCCAGTTTGCTCTGCGGCTGTCTCTTCTTGCCTTGGAATGTTTATTCTTAGGACAAATAGCACCCATCGTCTACACCTCCTTGACCACTATTCGGCCGAACCTTACTTTGCTCGGCACACGCATGATGGTATTATACCGAAACGATATGCGTTTGTCAACGGGAAATTTCACCATTTTTCAAAATCGTTTCGTCGGAAAATTCTCAGATGAGCGCAACCGTCTCGCGGCAGATCGCAAGCTCTTCGTTGGTCGGGATCACCATGACCTTAACCTTCGAATCCGGGGTGGAAATGATGACTTCCTCGCCGCGGATCGCGTTCTTTGCATCATCGATCGTAATGCCCAGGAAACCGAGGCGATCGCAGATCTTCTTGCGAACCTTGCCGTCGTTCTCGCCGATACCTGCGGTAAATGCGATCGCATCCACGCCGTTCATCGCTGCAGTGTAAGCGCCGACATACTTCGCTACGCGGTAAGCAAATGCCTCAACCGCTACCTGTGCTCTCTCGTTGCCTTCCTTGGCAGCCGCATCGAGATCACGGAAGTCGGAGCCGACGCCGGACATGCCGTCCACACCGGACTTCTTGTTGAGAACCGTCATCATCTCTGCGAGAGACTTATTTTCCTTCTTTGCAACGAACTCGATGACCGCGGGATCGATGTCACCCGAGCGGGTGCCCATGATCAGACCCTCAAGAGGAGTCAGACCCATGGAGGTGTCTACCGAACGGCCGTTGAGAACTGCCGAGCAGGAAGCGCCGTTGCCGAGGTGGCAAACGACAACCTTCGAGTTGTTTGCATCGAGGCCGGCAACTGCGATCGCACGCTTGGAAACGTAGCTGTGGCTGGTGCCGTGGAAACCGTAACGGCGCACGCCGTAGTTGGTGTAGTACTCGTACGGAACCGCGTACAGATATGCCTCCTTGGGCATCGTCTGATGGAATGCGGTGTCAAAAACAGCCACTTCCGGAACGCCGGGCATGAGCTTCATGCACGCGTCGATACCGATCAGGTTGGCCGGGTTGTGAAGAGGTGCGAGGTCGCAGCACTCCTTGATGCCTGCGATAACCGCATCGTCGATCACTACGGACTTGGTGAACTTCTCACCGCCATGGACTACACGGTGTCCTACTGCGCCGATCTCAGAGAGATCCTTGATCACGCCGTACGTAGGGTTCGTGAGAGCTGCCAGTACGTTCTTGATCGCTACCTCATGGTTCGGAAGCGCATCCTCGAGAACGACCTTGTCACCGCCTGCCGGCGTGTGCTTCAGACGTCCGTCGATGCCGATACGCTCGCAGAGACCTACGGCAAGAGCCTGCTCGGTCTCGGAATCAATCAACTGATATTTCAGGGAACTGCTGCCGCAGTTAACTACCAATACTTTCATGTGTGTCCTCCGTCGCTTTCGTTACTCAGTCGTTCGCCTGTGCCTGAACTGCCGTGATGGCAACAACACCGACGATATCCTCAGCGATGCAGCCTCTGGAGAGGTCGTTGACCGGAGCTGCGATACCCTGCGTTACAGGGCCGTAAGCCTCTGCCTTCGCAAGACGCTGAACAAGCTTGTAACCGATGTTGCCGGCGTCAAGGTCAGGGAACACCAGAACGTTAGCCTGGCCTGCAACGTTGCTGCCCGGAGCCTTCGAAGCGCCTACGGAAGGAACCATAGCGGCGTCAGCCTGAAGCTCACCGTCGAGAAGGATGTCAGGACGAAGCTCCTTCGCGATCGCGGTAGCTGCCAGAACCTTATCTACATCGGCATGCTTAGCGCTGCCCTTCGTGGAGTGCGAGAGCATTGCAACCTTAGCCTGCTTCTGAACCAGAAGCTCGAAAGACTCTGCGGAAGAGATTGCGATCGCCGCAAGCTTCTCCGGATCGGGGTTCTGCTCAAGACCGGAATCTGCGAAGAGGAACGTGCCGTCAGCGCCGTACTCGCAGTTCGGAACCACCATCATGAAGAATGCGGACACAAGCTTGGTGCCGGGCTTCGTCTTGATGATCTGAAGGGAAGGACGAAGCGTGTTCGCCGTCGAGTGGCAAGCGCCGGATACAACACCGTCTGCCGCACCCATCTTCACCATCATGCATGCATAGTACATATAGTCAGTCGTGAGAAGCTTCTTCGCCTCCTCGGGGGTCATGCCCTTCGCCTGGCGAAGCTCAACGAGCTTGTCAATGTAAGCCGGAAGCTCGGCAGCCGTGTTCGGATCGATCACGGTAGCGCCCGCTACGTCAAGGCCTGCATTGTTAGCCGCACACTCCTCGGGGGTACCGAGAACGATCACGTTCGCGATGCCTTCCTTGAGAATGATCTCAACGGCTTCCCACGTTCTTCTGTCCATGGACTCGGGAAGAACGATCGTCTTCTTGTTCTGTTTAGCTCTCTCTTTGATGCTGTCAATAAATCCCATGATTACTGACTCCTTTCTATTCTCTGTCGCACTTACGCGCAACGCTTTTTCCAACAAAGTATTGTAAAGCAAAGCCGCCCCCGTGTCAAGAAAATGTATCGTTTTCGCACGCGTTTCGGGGCCGGTACGAAAACAGCCCGGGACGCGTGTCACGCCCCGGGCCGGTTTGGGATCATTTTGCAAAATGATGACACTGCGATCGTGTCGATCAGAACAGCTTCTTCACTGCGCTGATGGCATCCGTCGCCTTGTCTACGCTGAGCTTGGTCTTAACACCGGAAACGATCTTGTCGATGGCTTCCGCAGGGATCTTATCGCCTGCCACCTTCTTTACGGTAGCGGTCGGATCCGCCTGGAACGCCTTCGTGAGATCGCCGTCCTTCGTGATCTTCTCAACAGCATCCTTGATCATGCTTGTAACATCCATGGTTTTCTTCTCTCCTTCTTTATGACGGAAAAATGTTTATTCCTCTGCCTTCTCCTCTTCCTCAGGAAGCTCCGAAGTACAGTGCGGGCAACGCGTTGCCTCGATGTCGATCTCCGACTTGCAGAACGGGCACTTCTTGGTGGTAGGAGCTGCCTCTTCCTCTTCCTTCTTGCGAAGGCTGGCAGCCTTGTTGAAGCCCTTGATCACAAGGAACAGGCAAAGTGCGACGATCAGGAAGGTGATGATCGCGGAAATGAAGGCACCGTATCCCAGGCAAGTGAATCCGGCTTCCTGTGCCTCAGCCAGAGTTTCCGGAACTGCCGGAACCACTCCGTCAACCGCCGGAGCATCCTTGAGCACGATGAACGCATTCGAGAAATCAGCGTTTCCGCCCAGTGCAAGTCCGATCAACGGCATCAAGATGTTGTTTACGAGGGAAGTGATGATCGCGCTGAACGCACCGCCGATGATCACGGCAACAGCCATATCCAGCATGTTCCCACGCATGATAAACTTCTTAAATTCCTTAAACATGGTACTCTCCTTTGTAGTTTTAATTTATTTTCAAAACCCTCACGCGCGCTCGAGGCCGGTCAGGCCGGTCCGAACGAGCTCGAGGATCTCGAATTCGTAGAACATTTTGATGAAGGCATCGATCTTCGCCGTCTCCCCCGTGAGCTGCATCATCAGGGAGTCCACCGCGACATCCACGACCTTCGCGCGGAACACGTCGGCAATACTGATCGCGCTCTGACGCTTCGCGTCGGTCTTCGTGCGCACCTTGAGAAGGATCAGCTCACTGCACACCGACTTCTCCGGCTTCAGCTCCTTGACGGAGATGACCTCCTGGAGCTTCGCCAGCTGCTTGCCGATCTGCTCGAGCGTCGACTCGTCGCCGAGAGCGACAACCGTCATGCGGCTGATGTCCGCCCGCTCGGTCTCGCCCACCGTCAGGCTCGCGATGTTGTAACCGCGGCGTCCGAACAGGCCGGAGATCCGCGCCAGCACACCCGCCGTGTTGTTGACCAGTATCGACAGAACAATCTTGCGCATACCCATTTCCTCCCATCTCACGAGCACGAAAAATGCACTCAACCTTTCCTGTAATTGTACCCCCACAAACAGGCAATGTCAACGTAAAATAAAGCGTTTTCCGAGACAAAAAAGAGCCGTTCCCGCGTCGTGCGGAAACGGCTCCGTTAAGCATCATTCGAAAACAACCGGATTACAGGTTTACCTTGCCGGTGATGTCGCCGTTGGCAACATAGTAAGCAGCGCCGTCCTCAGGCTTAACATAGAGCGTGATGGTCTTGAGCGCAACCGTGTTGTTCTTCGCAAAATCCTTCTTTGCAGCCTCAAGAACGTCAGCCATCTTAACCTCAGCGCCTGCGTACTGCAGAACAACCGTAGCCTTAGCGTCCTTCGTGTCAGCCTTCTTAACGGTCTTAACAGCCTTCTTTGCAACAGCGTCAACCGTCTTCTCAGCCTTCTTGACAACCTTCTTCGCAGCGGCAACAACCTTCTTCTCAGCCGGAGCCTCTGCCTTGACAGCCTTAACGGCCTTCTCAGCAACCTTCTCTGCCTTCTTCTCGACCTTCTTCTCGGTCTCCTTAGCAGCCTCTACAACCTCTGCAGCCTTAACCTCAGCTGCCTCCTTGATCTTCTTGGTAGCCATGATGCTATTCCTCCTTAAATCGTGCGGATTACGTCTCTCTCTCAACGTTAACGCGTACTCCGCAATTCACTATATTGTCACGGTGTCATCATACTACAAATCATAAAATATGCAATAGTTGCCCCTGATTTTCTACGTTTTAGCAACTATGCGCATCATTCCGCGCCGTGTTTTGTAACATTTTCCGATACTTTTTGCCTGTTTTCGCGCCTTCTCCGCACGATGCACATCACCAGTACGGTGAGCAGGATCCCGACCGTCGCGCCGGCAATGTCGATCAACACGTCACGGATCTCGCCGGAACGCCCGGAGACCGACAGCTGATGGTACTCATCCGAGGCCGCATACGCCGCCGCAACCGGCCATGCAAAAGCCGACCGCAACGCAAGTCGCCTCACTCCCCATGCCGCAAGTGCAAGCACGCAAAGGGCTCCCAGGATCGCATACTCCGTCGCATGCGCTGCCTTTCTCACATAGAATCCTATTCTGTCCCGGACCGAAGGTGTCACCTCTTCCCGCGTCATCAATTTTACACCCACTGCCGCATCGACGATGACATCGACGATCGCCTCCGATTTCTTCGACGACTGATCCCCGTCATCCGCGGACATCAGGAAAATGATAACCATCCACGTGATCACCGCTGCCGTGGCGATGATCCGAAGGACCCACGCGGTCCTCGCCGTCTTCCCGCTCGAATTGTTTTCGGCCATATCCTGTCTCTCTTCCCTCATTTTCCGGATCATGCCCTACCGGCGGAACGACCAGAGCATGTTGTTCATAAAGTATTCCGAGTACTCATCCTCCGGCGAGTTGACCTCGATCAGCCAGAGGCAGTCCGTGGAGCGCCCGAAGAAGCACTCCGAGGACGTGTAGTAATCGACGCCGTCCAGCTCGTAGGTGTAGTGCCAATACCCTTCGCTGAGCTCCTCCATGTAGTCGGATATGTTGCGGGTGTCCCCGTATCTCTTCCGCTCTTCCTCCCACACATCGTCGGGATGCGAGATCGTGTCCGTGATCGGAATATGCCGTATCGTGATCGTGGTCCCATACGTTCCGTACGGCTTGATGACGAGCATGTCATTGCCTTCCTGCTCGATCTCCTTAATGTCACCCTCACCGAACGTAAACTCCGCAACGGAGCCGTCCGCCAGCCGTTCGGTGTAGCGCACGAGCTTGGTATCCATCGGCGAGTGGTACTGCACAAGGCTCAGCGCTCGCTGCGTCCAGAACTTATCGAGATCCCACTGCTCCATGGTCATCGTGTTGTAACGTGCGCCGTACAGCGTGTACGAGACCACGATCATTCCCAGCTCATCCTTACAATCAAACGCGATGAACCGGAAGTAATCCGTAGTCGTCTCGGTGTGCTGTGCGTTGGTGAAGTACGTGATCTCCGCAGAAGGTCCGAACAAAAAATCCACACCGTTGATGTTGCTCTTCTCATACTCCCCGAAGACCTCGTAGTAGCCCACGTCGAACATATCGAGGAAAATGGTCTCCGAGTACAACTGACGGGACAGATCTTCGATGTCGTACACGATGAAATCGTTGGCCGTATTGATATACCATGCATCAAAATAGCACTCTTCGTTCTTCACATAGAAGCCGTCCTCCGAAATGCTGATCTCGGCATCCTCGGGAACGACAAGGGAAAATGCTCCGCTGCCGCACTTGACTTCCTTCAATCCGTCCGTTACCGCGCTCGTTGGCTCCGGACTCGGCGTCGCAGGTGCCTCCGTGGGCGTCGGGGTAGCCGGCACTTCCGTCGGAGTAGCCGGGACGTCTGTCGGGGTAGCCGGGATATCCGTAGGTGTTGCCGGGACATCCGTCGGTGTTGCGGGCGCCTCGGTCGGCGTCAACTCTGCCGTCGGGGTTGCCTCCGTCTTCTTCCCGTCTGATCTCTTCTTCCGTTCTTCTGTCTTCTCCTCACTGCACGCCGTCAAAATGAACATGCAGGTGAGCAGAACGCAAAGTACCGCAAGTAATTTCCTCATTTTCCTCATGATCCGATCCTCTCGCATAGTGGGCGCCGGCAAACGATTTTGCCTCGGCGGTTTTTGTGATTATAATACAGAATTGAAAAACGCGCAAGAAAAACACCGCTTGAAAAAAGTACTTGACACGTCAGGGAGGATATCGTATATTCTTTTCAAATGCATTGACTGGGAACCAGTACGAAACCGTTTTCCCTCACAGCGAGCCGGGTATGGTGTAAGCCGGTACCGAAAGCCTTCCGAATTCCTCCCAAGAGCAGCATGTTGAACAGCCTCGGCTAAGTAGGCACCGCCGGATGCGTCCGTTATCGCGATAGGGTATGATCATGTACCCGAATGAGGGTGTGCAGGTTTGCATACTGAATTGAGGTGGTACCACGGGTTTATCGCTCGTCCTCTGGCTACGGAGGGCGAGATTTTTTTACTCGTCCTCAGGTTAAACACTATTTTACACCTTGGAGGCACCTATGAAACAGCCGAAAATCCACAAGATCTACAACCCCGCAATGGAGTGCATGGATCGCTCCAAACTTCGCGAGCTCCAGAGTGAGCGCCTTCGCGAAACCGTTAAGCTTGAGTACGAGCGCGTACCGCTCTACCGCAAGCGCATGGACGAGAAGGGCGTAAAGCCCGAAGACATCCGGACCGTGGACGACCTCAAGAAGCTCCCGTTCATGGAGAAGACCGACCTGCGTGACGAGTTCCCCTACGGCCTGTTCGCACAGAAGCTGACGGATATCGTTCGTATCCAGGGTTCGTCGGGAACGACCGGCAAGCCTATCGTCGCAGGTTACACGGAAAATGATATCGAAGTCTGGACCGAGATGGTTGCCCGCTCTCTCACCGCTGCCGGCGGCGACGCGGACGATGTAATCCAGATCTGCTACGGCTACGGCCTCTTCACCGGCGGCCTGGGCGCACATCAGGGCGCACAGCGCATCGGCGCCACCGTCATCCCGATGTCGGCCGGCAACACCGAGCGCCAAATGATGATGATGACCGAGCTCGGCGCTACCATGCTCTGCTGCACGCCTTCCTACGCAACCTACCTCGCAGAGACGCTCCGCGACCGCGGACTCCTCGGCAAGGTAAAGCTCAAGGCCGGTATCTTCGGCGCTGAGCCCTGGACCGAGGAGATGCGCACGCACCTCGAGGAGATCCTCGATTTCGACGCCTGCGACATCTACGGCCTCACCGAGATCGGCGGCCCCGGCGTAGCGTTCGAGTGCCTTGAGAAGCACGGTATGCACGTCAACGAGGACCACGTGATCGTTGAGATCATCAATCCCGAGACCGGTGAGCCGCTTCCTTACGGAGAGTCCGGTGAGCTTGTCTTCACGACCATCACGAAGA
Source organism: Lachnospiraceae bacterium (assembly GCA_017551165.1). GTDB lineage: Bacteria > Bacillota > Clostridia > Lachnospirales > Lachnospiraceae > ISDg. The sequence continues at coordinate 13,553 of JAFZMO010000055.1, read as the reverse complement.
CCGGTATGCCGATGCTCCGCTACCGCACGCACGACATTTGCCGACTGATCGAAGAGCCTTGCGCCTGCGGTCGTACGCTCATCCGCATGAGCCGTCTCACGGGCCGCACCGATGACATGCTCGTCATCCGCGGCGTGAACGTATTCCCGAGCCAGATCGAGTCCTGCCTTGTCGGCCTCGAGGGCGTCGCTCCGTTCTACATGCTCATCGTCGACCGTGTCAACTCCACCGACAAGCTCGAGGTTCAGATCGAGATGTCCGAGGAGATGTTCACCGATAAGGTCAGTGAGATCGAGCAGCTCCGCAACACGATCACCGAGCGCATCAAGTCCGTTGTCGGCATCGCTGCCAAGGTTACTCTCGTACCGCCGAAGTCCCTTCCTCGTTCCGAGGGCAAGGCTAAGCGTATCATCGACAACCGTGGCTTAACCAACAAATGATCTGCTGACACGCAACCTTTGTTATGATATAATAACAAAAAGCTAAAAAGGAGGTTTACACCTATGTTCGTACATCAGGTTTCTGTATATCTTGTAAATGCCCATGGCACTCTCTGCAAGCTCACAGGTCTTCTCAAGGACCACGACGTCGACATTCTCGCTCTGATGATCGCCGACATGGCAGAGTTCGGTATCGTACGTTTCATCGTCAAGGACGAGGACATTCAGACATGTCTCGACCTTCTCAAGGAGGCCGGCTACTCGGCTCGCAAGAACCACGTAGTCTGCGTCAAGATCCCGAACGAGCCGGGCGGACTGCACAAGGCTCTTCAGCTTCTCGAAAGCGCCGGCAACAGCATCGAGTACCTCTACTCGTTCAACTACTCGAACGACAACAACGCGCTGATCATTTTCCGTCTCGCGGACCGCGAGGCAGGCGCAAAGCTTCTGCTGGAGAACGGTTTCACCATCGCAACGCAAGCAGAGATCGACGCGCTCGGCACGAACTGATCGATCATTTTCCGAAAAATGATCCCCCAAATCTCAGAGACAAAACAACGCTCCGGCCACACAGGTCGGAGCGTTATTGTTATGTCTATTCGGTTAGTCGCGGATCAGTAATCCCAATGCTCGTGGATGGACCAGATCAGCGTCGAGAGTTCATCCTCAAACTCTTCCACGATACCGGCAAGGCCGACAGCCTCGAGCATCCACATCTCGCCGTTCTCGTCCATGTAGCAGTAGATGTCGTCCACATGGTCCTCACCCTCCTCGGTGAAGGAGATCTTCATGTTGCGGTAAGGGAAGAAGCCCTTGACATCGCTGATGCTCGAATATGTGTACTTGTCCCCGTTGAGCTCCTTGAGGTACTCGAGAACCTTATCCTCGGTGGTCAGGCCCTCCTTCGGAACAAAGTGGTCAAGCAGGAAATAGCTGGTGTGATCCTCGTCGAGATAGAACGCAATACCGTCGTCGGTCTTCTCTACCTCATCGTAGGAACCTTCCTCGTATACCACGACAAAGCCGGTACCGTCGCTGAAGCGATCCTTGTAGATGACATAGTCGCCGTCGAGCTTGTCGGTCTGCTTCAGGCTCATAGCTACCGAGGTCAGGAAGTTCAGATTCTGCGAAGCCTTGTCGGACAGGTTGCCGAAGGACTCGCCTCTCAGAACGCCGACCATGATGTACACGCCGACATCGCCGCGCGCGTTGACGACAAACATGAAGCCGTCGCCCTGGATGGTCTCGTTGTCAAACTCGATCCGGATCTTCTCCAGAGGGAGATAGTATCCGGACATTCCGTCGATATCGGAAAATATCGTTGCCTCAGCATCGCCCGGGATGGAAACTTCATCAAACTCCAGTACTTCTGCGAGCGCTTCGTCGCGATTCTCCTTGTTGAACAGCTGGGAGAAGCCGATCGAATCCATGACGATACCGCCGTCATGGTAGTTCATTGCCCAGAACTCAAAATCATACTCTTCGGTCTCGAAATACATCGAGGTGCCGTTCTCGTTCACTTCCACCGCTGCAGGAACCTGAAGCGTGATCGGAAGCTTGGAGTGCTTGTATTCCGTCGTTGCATACGGGTCTACGTCCGGCGTAGGCACGGGCGTCTCCGTCGGCGTGGGCTCCGGCGTCTCAGTAGGCGTAGGCTCGGGAGTCTCGGTCGGCGTAGGCTCAGGCGTCTCCGTCGGGGTAGGCTCCGGCGTATTGGTGGGCGTCGGGTCTGCCTCTACCGGCGTAGGTGTAACCTTCTGTCCGAGGGAATCGCCCTCGATGCCCTCGTATGCGTTCGTGCCGAGGCGAAGCGTCTTGAGGATGTACTGCAGAGGAAGATCTGCGGTGCCCTCCTCCTTCTCATCCACGATGTAGATCACGTAGCGCTCCTCATACATCTCAAGGATGACAGGCAGCTCGAGATCCTTGCCGCCGCGCTTGCAGGTGATCACGGAACCGTAGATGATCTTGTCAAATACGGTCTCCTTCTCCGGCTTGATATCCGCGATCTTGACATCCGTAAAATCCTTCACGTCATCATGGTCCTCGTCCAGACCGGACAGGAAACTTACCGCTGCGTCAAACGCATCCGCAAGCTCCTCGACCTTCTTCGTCGACTTCGGAACAATGTAGATATCATACTTGTTGTCGTACTCGTCACATCTCCAGTACTTGTCGGTCTCCGCCATTACGGCAGCGCCGTCATACCAGACAGCCAGGTCCAGCGAATCGCTGTGCCACAGCCAGGTTCTCGACGGAACCGTCTCCTCGGAAACCTTCAGCTTCTCGGGATCGTTGATCTCATAGTCGATCTCTTTCTTCGGCTTATCGTCATCGTCGTCATCATCGTCGTCCTTGTCACCGCAGGCAGCGAGCATTCCGACCGACAGGATCAGCACGAAAAGCATCAGCAACATTTTGCGCCAATTCTTCATACTCTTACAGTTCTCCTTTCTCTTTACGGGCAATTCGTCTCTTGAATTCTCTCTTTCCCTCAAACAATTCAAAATAGAACGCGTGTGGAATAATTATACCACAACTCTCATCTCCGGTAAACCGAAAATGTAAAAAGGCGGGGGTCGTCTCCGGATCCCCCGCCTTTGGGTTCATAAAATTACAGTCTTGCTACGCCGGTCTTGCGAGCAGCCTCAGCAACTGCCTTGGCAACAGCCTGAGCAACCGTCTTATCGAGTGCGCTCGGGATGATGTAGTCAGCCGAAAGCTTGTCGTCGGTTACGAATGCAGCGATCGCCTTCGCAGCCGCAATCTTCATCTCGTCGTTGATGTCGCGAGCGCGAACATCGAGTGCACCGCGGAAAATGCCCGGGAATGCAAGCACGTTGTTGATCTGGTTCGGGAAGTCGCTGCGGCCGGTACCAACTACCGCTGCGCCTGCAGCCTTCGCCTCATCGGGCATAATCTCGGGAGTCGGGTTAGCCATCGGGAAGAGGATCGCTTTGGGAGCCATGCTCTTAACCATCTCAGGCGTTACACAGCCGGGAGCGGAAACACCGATGAATACATCTGCGCCCTTGATAACCTCCTCGAGGGTACCCTTGCGCATCTGCTGGTTGGTCATCTCTGCGATGATCTCCTTCTCCGGGTTCAGACCGTCGCGACCCTTGTAGATCGCACCCTTGCGGTCGCACATAACAACGTCCTTCAGACCCATGGAGATGAGGAGCTTGATGATGGCGATACCGGCAGCACCTGCACCGCTCGTCACAACGCGGATCTCATCGATCTTCTTGTCAACAACCTTGAGGGCGTTGAGCATAGCAGCGAGGCAGACAACCGCCGTACCGTGCTGGTCATCATGGAAGATTGGAATATCGCAGCACTCCTTCAGCTTTCTCTCGATCTCGAAGCAACGAGGTGCGGAAATATCCTCAAGGTTCACACCGCCGAACGAACCGGCGAGAAGGCGAACCGTGTTAACAATGTCATCAACTTCCTTGGAACGAATGCAGAGCGGGATCGCATCCACATCGCCAAATGCCTTGAACAGCGCGCACTTGCCTTCCATAACGGGCATGCCTGCTTCCGGACCGATGTCACCGAGACCGAGTACTGCGGTACCGTCGGTAACAACTGCAACGAGGTTCGAGCGACGCGTAAGATCGTAGCTCAGGTCCACGTTCTTCTGAATCTCAAGGCAGGGCTGCGCAACGCCGGGCGTATATGCAAGCGAGAGGTCCTCGCGCGTCTCCAGGGGAGCACGGCAGATCATCTCGACCTTTCCTTTCCATTCGTAATGTTTCTTCAGGGATTCTTCTGCGTAGTTCATACTGCTCATCCTTTCCTTGTTGACCTTTTTATTTCCATACTCAGCACATCTCTTCGGGCCGGAACACCTCGTCAAACCGCTCCGCCGTCAGGTAGCCGAGCGCAACGCAGGCTTCCTTCAGGGAAATGTTTTCACGGTAGGCCTTCTTCGCGGTCTCCGCGGCCTTCTCATAGCCGATGTATGGATTCAATGCTGTGACCAGCATCAGTGACTTGTTCAGGTTCTCCCGCATCTTGTCCGTGTTGGCGGTGATGCCGCACACGCAGCGCTCCTCAAACGACTTCATGGCGTCCGCGAGAAGCCGTACGGACTGCAGGAAATTGTAGGCACACACGGGCATGAACACGTTCAGCTCGAAGTTGCCCTGGCTCGCCGCCATCGCGACGGCCGTATCGTTCGCGATCACCTGTACGGCGACCATCGTCACAGCCTCACACTGTGTCGGGTTGACCTTGCCCGGCATGATGGACGAACCGGGTTCGTTCGCGGGGATCGTGATCTCCGCAAGGCCGTTGCGCGGTCCGCTCGCAAGCCACCGCACATCGTTCGCGATCTTCATCAGATCCGCGGCAAGCGCCTTGAGCGCGCCGTGCGCGAATGCAAACTCATCCTTGGATGTCAGCGCGTGGAACTTGTTCGGTGCGCTGACGAATTTTGTTCCCGTGATCTCGGAAACCATCGCCGCGGCTTCCTCGCCGAAGCCCTCCGGCGCGTTGATGCCGGTGCCGACTGCGGTCCCGCCGAGCGCGAGTCTACGAAGCATCGGCAGTGCCGCCTCGATCATCTCGCGGTCCGTCGCAAGGCTCTCGCTCCAGCCGCTGATCTCCTGCGAAAAACGGATCGGCGTCGCATCCTGAAGGTGCGTGCGTCCGCATTTGACAATGCCCTCGTTCTCCTTTGCGAGCTTGCGGAATGCTTCCGTGAGCGACGCAAGCGCCGGCAGCAGTTTCTGCTCGATGCCGAGCACCGCAGCGATGTGCATCGCCGTGGGGAATGTGTCGTTCGAGGACTGGGACATGTTGACGTCATCATTCGGGTGCAGGAGCTTCGCCCCCGCGATCTCATTGCCGCGGTTCGCGATCACCTCGTTGGCGTTCATGTTCGACTGCGTGCCGCTTCCGGTCTGCCATACAACGAGCGGAAAATTCTCGTCCAGCTCACCGCCGATCACCTCGTCGCACGCGGTCGTGATCGCCTGCAGTTTCTCCTGCGTCATGCGCTGCGGAACGAGCTTGTGATTGGCAAGCGCGGCCGCTTTCTTGAGGATTCCGAAGGCATGCGTGATCTCACGCGGCATTGTTTCCAGGCCGACGCCGATCGGAAAATTCCCGCGGCTGCGCTCGGTCTGTGCTCCCCAGTAGCGATCTGCGGGAACCTTGACCTCACCCATGGAATCATGTTCGATGCGATACTCCATTGCCATCTCCTCTAAACGCAACAGAAGCAGCACTCTCCGCGGAGAATGCTGCTTTGTGCGTGAATACAATACTTACTCGATATTGATGCTGTGGATTACAGCCTTGAGGCTGTCAGCGCTCTTGCGAAGCAAAGCAACTTCCTCGTCGGTAAGAGGAGTCTCCACGTTGCCGATGATACCGCTCTTGCCTACGATGGCAAGCGTGCTGAGGCATACATCGTCGATGCCGTACTCGCCGTGCATCATCGTGGAAACCGTCATGGTCGTGTCGATACCGGTTGCGATCGTCTTAACGATGAACGCTACGGAAACCGCGATCGCATAGTAGGTTGCACCCTTCCAGCCGATCACGATACCGCCGGACTTCTTAACGTAATCTTCCACCTCTGCCTTGTTGAGTTCCGGGAACTCCTTGATGGAATTGTGAACGCGCTCTTTATAATGTGCAAGCGGAACATTCGAGATGTTCGCAAGCGACCAGGTGATGAAAGAGGAATCACCGTGCTCACCGAATACATATGCATGCACGTTGCTCTGGCTGATATCATACAGCTCGGACAGACGGGAACGAAGTCTCGAAGTGTCGAGGATGGTACCGGAACCGATGATCTGATTCTCCGGGATGCCGGAGAACTTGTGGAAGGCGTACGTCATAACGTCAACCGGGTTGCTGACGATGATGTAGATTGCCTTCGGTGCGTACACGGTAATCTTGGACGCGATGTCCTTCATGATATTGACATTGGTCTGTGCAAGCTCAAGTCTGGACTGACCTGCTTTTCTCGGGATGCCGGACGTGATGATAACGATGTCGGATCCGACTGCATCGCTGTAGTCACCCGCGATGATGCTCATGGAACCGAAGAAGGGAGCTCCCTGCAGGATATCCATTGCCTCACCCTTGGCCTTGTCCTCGTTCACATCGATCAATACGATGTCCGAAGCCGTGCCGTTCGTTGCGAGCGTGAATGCGATCGTCGATCCGACGCTTCCCGCGCCAATGATAGTTACCTTCATACATACCTCTTTCCGCGCCGTAGCGCCGTTATTCCTTGCATTGTTATCCATACCCATACGCTGCTTTCGCAGTCGTAACACATGTTAATACTGATTTTATCACAGTGTCTTTTTTGTGACTATTGACAAACTTACGAAAAAAAGTGCAATTGGAACGGCTGTATTATACAAAAATACGAAAATACAATCTACTCTCTCCCACACGCGGTTATCGATGTGTCTTCGCGCCGCCGGACGCTCAGTTCAGGCTGCAGTAGATGTGCGAGACATGCGTCCCTTTCATCCCTGCCACGATCGCCTGCAGCACCAGTGAATACGTGTCCTCGACGAGCTCGCAGTCCTCGAGCTTCACGCCCGTCTTCTCCGCGATCTTCCGGATCACGGGAAGCTTCTCCGCATCGCCCGAGACCGTGATGACCTCCTCGAACACGCCCGCAAAATTCTGCGCCACGAACTTGCGCTTAGCCGCATTTTCCGCCTCCGAATTCGAGGACGAGAGAACGTAGAGCTTCGCGCCGTGGTTCTTCAGCTCCTCCACGTACTCCGCCACCAGCGGAACCGGCTTGCAGAACCGGTAGGAATCCTCCCCGTTCTTCGCGCAGAACGCAAGCCACGCCTCGTCGGACATTCCGCCGACGGTCTTGCCGTTTACATAAAATCTCGGCGCGCAGAGCGTGCCGTCCATATCGAAAAATGCCAATCGGATCATTGTTCTCTCCTTATCACGCGGTACTCGGCCGGCCGCAAGCCGACCAATAACAAAGGTATCATTTTTCATTGAAAAATGCAATACCGCAAAATTGAAGAGCGCCGACATCGAAATGTCGGCGCTCCGTATGGGTAACAATAACGACTGGCCTGTTTCTTCGGGCGCGCAAGCGCGCCCTCCAAAACAGAGACTTGGTATGTATACGGCTGTTTCATTGTGGTGCATCTCCTGCAACCATCCACATTGTAACGCATACCGGTTTGTTTGTATAATGTATATTTTGAATACTTGTATATCAATTTGATATATGTTATGATGAGTACAAGGAAGTTCGAGGAGGGATGTCCATGACTATCAACTATGAGTACTACAGAACCTTCTACTATGTTGCCCGCTACGGCAGCTTCACGAAGGCGGCGGAGGCGCTTTTCGCCAACCAGCCGAACATCACGCGCACGATCAACAAGCTCGAGGAATCGCTCGGATGCCGCCTGTTCGAGCGCGGCCATCGCGGCGTCACGCTCACACCGGAGGGAGAGCTCCTCTTCTCCCACGTGAGCATCGCCCACGAGCAGCTGCAGCTGGCGGAGCGTGAGCTCTCCGACGCTGCCTCCCTCAACACCGGTACCGTCACGATCGGCACCAGTGAGACCGCCCTCAACCTCTTTCTTCTCGAGCGCCTGCGTGAGTTCCGCCGTCTCCACCCGGGCATGCGCCTGCGCATCTTAAACCACGTCACGCCGCAGACAGTCACGGCTCTCAAACAGGGTCAGATCGACTTCTCGGTCGTGACGACACCGGTCGCGGAGGACTCCTCCCTCTCGATCACGACGATGATGAAGTTTCAGGAGCTTCTCGTGTGCGGGAGCGACTACGAGGAACTTGCGCACTCGAAGACGCCGTTTACGCTGCGTGAGATCGAGCGCTATCCTCTCGTCATGCTCGGCCGCAACACGATGACCTATAACTTCTATAACGAATGGTACCGAAGCCACGGCGCTGACCTCGAGATCGACACCGAGGCCGCGACCGCGGACCACGTGCTCTCCATGGTCGAGCACAACCTGGGGCTCGGGTTCGTCCCCCGCCAATGGGCTGAGTCCTCGCTGCGCACCGGCCACATCTTCGAGGTCCCTCTCGCAGAGCCCGTGCCGGAGCGTTCCGTCATCCTCATCTGCGACGCCGCGCGCTCCCCGAGCGTCGCCGCCGCCGCATTCATCGATTTCCTGAAGGAGTCCAAGGGAACGAAAAAAACGGCGAAGCGGGGTTGATTTTCCGATCCCTCCGTGTTATACTTTGGATGTAGTATCAAAAACTATGTGTGGTAGTTTTTATTTTCACGGAGGTTTGCAAAATGAAAAGACGGACTCCGCTCAAAGAGCGGGATTTTCCGAATTATACGCGCGGTGAGGAGATCGCGAACATGGTCACGCACATCGTCGGCGGCGCTCTCGCCATCGCCATCACGGTACTGTGCATCATCATGGCGGCCTCGCACCACAACACGTGGGGCGTCGTCTCCTCGTCGATCTACGGCGGTACGATGATCGTTATGTTCACCATCTCGTCGATCTATCACGGGCTGCACAAGGGCATCGGCAAGCAGGTCATGCGCATCATCGACCACTGCGACATTTACTTTCTGATCGCGGGCACGTACACGCCGATCCTGCTCTCCGCCATCCGCTCGGACCATCCCGGTCTTGCCTGGACGATCTTCGGCATCGAGTGGGGCTGCGCGTTCGCCGCGGCGGCGCTCAACGCGATCGACCTGAAGGCGTACCGCATCTTCGCCTTCCTGTGCTACCTGATCATGGGCTGGGCCATCATCATCTGTGCGAAGATCACCATCGAGGCACTGACGCTCATGGGCTTTCTGTGGATCCTCCTCGGCGGCGTCGCATTCACGATCGGCGCAGTGCTCTACCTGATCGGCGCAAAGAAGCATTACATCCACAGCGTCTTTCACGTCTTCGTGATCGCGGGCTGCGTGCTGCAGTTCTTCGGGATTCTCTTCTACGTATTGTAATCAATGAAACGAAAAATGCCTTCCCCGGGGAAGGCAATTTTGCAACAAAAAAAGCACGAGACGGGATTCGAACCCGCGACCCTCGCCTTGGCAAGGCGATACTCCACCACTGAGCCACTCGTGCGTATTGTGCTTGCTCTCTCGCAGGCACAATGTGGATTATACGCGATACCTCTTTGTTTGTCAACCTCTTTTTTTCATTTTTCGCAAAAAAGGCACGACCGCCTGAAAACGGTCGTGCCTCGTGTTGTTTTACTCTCTTCTGCGCTCGGTCACTTTCACCGCTTCGCGCTTCTTTTCGCTCCGCAGATCAAGGATCAGGTACGCTCCGATCAGAAGCATCAGGAGCGCCGCAAATGCGCCGACATACAGGATCGTATGCTCCTCGGACGTCTGCGGGGACTTCACCTTGCCGTTCGGCGTCTTCTTGTCCTCCTGGTAGCCCGGGTTGTTGTCCGGTGCGCCCGGATCGGTCAGCGTCGAGTCGACCATGACCAGAATGCCGTTCGGGATCGGGTTGCCCTCCATGTCACAGAGGACGCCGTTCTGCATCGTGAACCAGATGTCGCTCGCGATGTCATAGCCTGCAGGCGCGCAATCCTCGTGGAGGCGATACGTACCGTTCGGCATATTCTTCAGGATCACCATCTTGTTGGTGCTCGTCCACGATACCGTCGTGTGCGATACCGAGAAATCCTCACCGCCGGACTCGCCGGAGATGATGATCTTCGTCAGGTTGTTGTTCTTGGTGTACGTGGTGAGCGTCAGTCTTGCGCCCGGAAGCTCGGAACCGCTCGCCGTCTCCTTCGAGAACTGGATCTGACGGTTGCCGGTCGTAAGCGCGCTTCCGCCGCCGTTGCCGTTGCCGCTTCCGCTGCCGAAAGCATCGCCGGAGCTCTGGTTGCTTCCGCCCGGAGTTACGTTGGTCGGCAACTCGGACGCACCCATCTTGCTCACAGCCTCCGTAGGCTTCGGCGTTGCCGTAGGCCTGCGGTAGTGCGTAGGCGTCGGTGTCTTAGGCTCATTCTTGTTCGGTGCCTTGGTAGGCGTAGGTGTATTGGTAGCCTTCGGTGCCTTGGTGGGCGTCGGAGGTGTGATATTCGATCTCTGTGTCGGCGTAGGAGTCGGCTGCTTCGCCGCACTCGTAGGCGTCGGCGTCGACTGCTTCGGTGCCGGTGTCGGCGTGCTCGTCGCCTTCGGTGCTGTGGTCGGCGTGCTCGTCGGCTGCTTCGGGGCCGTGGTCGGCGTATTCGTCGGCTGCTTCGGGGCCGTGGTCGGCGTATTCGTCGGCCGCTTCGGGGCTGTCGTCGGTGTATTCGTAGGCTTCGGAGCTGTAGTCGGCGTGCTCGTCGGCTGCTTCGGGGCCGTCGTCGGCGAGTTCGTAGGCTTCGGAGCCGTCGTCGGCGAGTTCGTAGGCTTCGGGGCCGTCGTCGGCGAATTCGTAGGCTTCGGGGCCGTCGTCGGCGAGTTCGTGGGCTTCGGTGCTGTGGTAGGCGAATTCGTAGGCTTCGGCGCTGTCGTCGGCGAGTTCGTAGGCTTCGGCGCCGTCGTCGGCGAGTTCGTAGGCTTCGGTGCTGTCGTCGGCGTGCTCGTCGGCGTGTTGGTCGGCGTGTTGGTCGGCGTATTCGTCGGCGTGTTCGTCGGCGTGTTCGTCGGCGAAGGTGTCGGCTTCTTCATCGGGAGCTTGCTGTTGCTCGGATAGAAATGCGCCTCCGAGGAAAATGTCACGTTCTTCGCGATCACGCAGCCTTCGTTATGGCCGCCGTTCATGTTCACGTTGGCATTCGGAGCAAGCAGGTGACCTACAAGGCCCTGCGCGTCCAGCTTACGGTTAGCATCCGCAAAATTCCAATACAAGTTAAACCCGGTGAGGTTGATCTCCTTGCTGGAGTTTCCACCCGGATAGCTGTTCATGAAAACGTTGCTGATACCGTTGTTACCGTTCAGTTTTACGTTGGAATAACCGTCGAATCTGACATCCTTGCCGTTACAGCCCGTGACGGTGATGACGAGAGTGTTGTTCTTGAACCAATTCAGGTTGCTGACTTTGATCGTGAACGAACTCAATCTCGAATAAGGGATGGAAAGATATACGTACCCGCTGTATTTGTCCAGATTGAGGGTAGCGTCGTTGTATGCTTCGCTCATCCCCGCAAGCGCGTTTGCCTGGTTGCGGAGGGATGCAAAAGCATCTTTCATGCTGATATAATTGGCGTTCTGGGTCCCACCCTGCATGGGACCGTTCTTCGTACCGTAGTACACGGTGCGGTCGGAGGAATAGCCGCTGTAGGATGCGTTGCCGATCCCACCGCTCGTCCACACTCCGATGTATGACGGAACTCTGGCTACATCGCCGAAGAAGTTGCTGTTCTCATACGAGCTTCCGACAGCGATCGATCCGACGATGTGACCGTTGCCTGTCATGTTGCCTTCCACAAAATAGCAGAAGCGACCGGCAATGGTCGACGCATTGTAGTCTTTGTCGTAGCGGTCCGTATCGGAAGCCGCCGACGCATCGTTGCCCGCGCACAGACTAACCGTCATGACCAGCGCGAGCAGAACACTGATGATTCTCCATGTTCTCCTGTTTTTCATATAACCCTTCTCCTCAAACTCCTCTGCGCCATCCTAAGGCGCTGCGCTCAACCTGATCCGTGCTCCTATCGCCGGATCCTCACTCCTTGGGTGCCGGGATCTGATCGATCGGCACGCTCAAAACTCTTGTTCCGACCACGACGAACCGCTTGCCGGCGCCGCAGGTGGAAAGCACCAATGTGGTGTCTGTGTCTGTGGGCTCGGGGGAGGCGATGTATGCCTTCTCGTCTTCCTCTCGCGCCTTCTCCAACAATCGGGAGGTCTCGTGTCCGTCGAACTTTTCGAAGACCCATTTGCCGCTCTTCTTGACATAGTCCTCAGACAGGAGATGCTCCGTCGGCATGTAAGATACAACCGTCACCTCGTATACCATCACACGGTCTTCCATATAGATAAAGAAATACGGGTGCGTGTTGCGGAAGTCGGTGTCGACGTAGTTCTTCAGGGAACCGAACATCGTACCGTTCTTCATATTGTGGCCGTAAACGATCGTGAACGGATCGTTCATATCCCGGTTGTTGCAGTTTTGGATGTACAGGCAGCCGGGATAGCCCTTCGTGTGATCAATGTTGTGGGACAGATAGTAGTCTTCCTTCTCGCTCGCCAGGATCGGATAGTCGATGATCGTGTCCGGCACCGCGATGTACGCGAAGACGTCCTCATTCTCCCCGTGCAGGATGTCGAAGTCGGGAAGGATCGTAAAGAACTCCTCGTACTCCTCCATCATCGCCGCCAGGAGCATGTCCTCCTCAGTGGGCACCGGTGTCGGCGTCCCCGGGATCGGTGTCACGGTCGGCTCATTCTCTCTCTCGGAAAATGCTTTCTTCTTCAAATCCTCATAGTTCTGCTGCTGTTTGTCGGCCTTCCATTTGGTGTAGTACCAATAGCCGCCGACAGCCGCAGCGATCAGGAGCAACAACAGAAGCAGGATGAGCAGCACCTTCCGGCGCTTGCGCTTCCGCTCCATCGACTCCCAGGACGTATAACCCATGTTTTCTCTCTCCTCCGCGCGTTCGCCGCGCTATTCCGCAAACAAAAAAAGAAAGTTGTGGATAAAATTGTCCGAAACATATAAAAAACTAAGACCACAAAGTATCCCATGTGACTTAGTTTCTTCATCTTCGTTATCTTTTTACTGCCCGCTGCAGTCCACTTTCTTTGTAATATTATCACCGCGGAATATCAGCGTCAAGGTGCTATTCTGTACATAATTTATGAAAAAACAGTGAACTTTTGTGCATTTTTGACATCATCGACGAATTATATACTAAACAATTTAAACTTTTCGAATTGTTTTGACAAATTTTACGACAACGCGCTGTTTTCTGCCAAATCGGTAGTTTCTCCCCCCGTTTCGGGCAAAAGATGTATTTTCTTATTCTCCGCAAAAAAGGGACTGTCGATGGCCTCGACAGTCCCTCAGACTGAAGACAATCGCGATTTTGGAAACGCTCCAAAATCGCGATGTTTTTATGTTTTCCTTACGCTCTACTGAACGAAAAGCTCATTTTTCTTAAAAAATTCGTGTCAGGACCATCCAACATCCCCCTCCGATCCAG
>JAFZMO010000054.1 GCA_017551165.1 Lachnospiraceae bacterium | reverse complement strand
GCACCGCATGTACAAGGTGCAGACGGGCAGCGGCTTATACGCCGTCAAATGCCTGAACCCGGAGATCATGAAGCGTCCGACCGCGCGCGAGAACTACGCGGTTGCGGAGGCGCTGGAGGCGCGGCTTGAGGAGGCGCGCATCCCGATGGTTGCGGCGATGACGATCAAGGGTCGAAAGATGCAGGAGCTCGACGGCGATTTCTTCTACATTTTCCGCTGGCAGAAAGGGAAGATCACCGACGCGAACGCCGTGACGGCAGAGCAGTGCTGCAAGGCGGGCGAGCTTCTCGGGAAGATTCACGCGATCGACTCGAAGACGGCGGAGAAGGAAGAGCCCGAGCGAAGCGAGATTGATTTTGATAAACTTGCGCGGATGGCGCAGGAGGAGGGTAGCCCGGTGGCGGAGCTTCTTGCGGAGAACAAGGAAATGCTTGCGGCCGCGCAGAAACGCCTGAACGAGGCGCGGGAGGCGCTCCCGGCGATCGTTGGCATCTGCGATGACGATATGGATCCGAAAAATGTGATGTGGTTCCGGGGCAAGCCGTTCGTCATCGACCTCGAGTGCCTTGCGTACGGCAACCCGGTCGGGGCTTTCGTTGACCTAGCGCTGCAGTGGGCAGGCATGGTGAACGGTGCTTACAGGAAAGAGAATCTGGTCGCATTTTACGAAGGATACCGGAGCGCTTACGACAACGGTTTCCTCGCGTACGACGCGCTGTACGGGATCGCGTACACGTGGGTCGAGTGGCTTGAGTACAACATCCGCCGTGCGCTCGGATTGGAGGGCAGCGGGGAGGACGAGCGGCAGCTCGGCGAGTGGGAAGTAAGGAACACCGTCGCGCGGATTCGGGTGATCCGCGATGCCGAGGACGAGATCTGCGGAACGCTGCGGGAGCTTGGCGCCCAGTCTGCAAAGAAGCGTGATGAGACGACCGAGGAATGACATCTGTTGAGGGCGAGTGAAATGATAATTCATGAACTACACTATGCCGCCACGAACACGTACCTGATCGAGGGCACGCGCGGCAGGCTTTTGTTTGACACCGGCTGGGCGGGGACGTACGAGGCGTTCTGCCGGGCGATGGGCGAGCTGCGGATCCCGGTGCAGTCGATCGATACCATCGTGATCTCGCATTTTCATCCGGACCATATGGGCATCGCGCAGGAGATTGCCGACCGGGGCGCCGTGATCGCGGCGGCGGACGTGCAGCGGGCGTACATTCACGCGGCCGACGGCGTTTTCACGAAGGATGCGAAGGTGCATTTTCAGCCGATCGACGATGCGAAGATACGTTGGATCACGCCCGGGAAAAGCCGGGAGTTTCTGGCGGAGCTCGGGATCGACGGTGAGATCATCGTGACGCCCGGGCACAGCGAGGACAGCATCTCGCTGGCGCTCGATGACGGCAGACTGTTTGTGGGGGACTTGAATCCCCTGTATGAGCTTGAGCTTCACGAAGGGACGACGATCGCGGAGAGCTGGAGCAAGCTTCTTGCGAGGAAGCCGCGGATCGTGTACTATGGGCACGCGAAGACGGCGGTTCTTCGTGAGGAGGAACAGGGAATCGGCGACGGGAACCAAAATCCCGGCGTTACAGGTAACGGTAATACGACAGCCAAGACGACAGCGAATGAACAACTTTCCCCGACCGACCGATACATCCTTGTCGCCGCCATCATGAATGGCATCGACAAGGGGTGGGACATCGCGAAGATCCGAAAGAAGACGAGAGCCGACGAAGGCTTCATCGAGGATGTCATGCGCATGTATCTGACGCACCAAAACATCGGGGTGCAGGGCATCCTGGACCGGATCGAGATCAAGAACAAGTAGTAAGCAAAGCCTGTTTCTCCGAAGGGGGGCACAGATCCTTTATGACCGCAGAAAACGCTGTTCTAGCATCCTCTGATGTGTTACAATGTGTGGAGAAGTCACAGAAAGGCTCGAAAGGGAATAAGAGCCTTGACAGAAAAGCTTCCGATGTCGGCTTCATGCTCTTACATACGGAAGAACCGAAGGTATATAGAGGCAATGAGAAGAACGCAGATTTACCGCTGTTCTTCTTTGCGGAGTATAAGAAATAAT
>JAFZMO010000053.1 GCA_017551165.1 Lachnospiraceae bacterium | reverse complement strand
GTGTTCGCGGAGCAGTGCATCGAAGCGATGCCCTTGAGAGGAAGGTAGTAGTTCATCATGGAGAACATACCCTTCTTCATCTCGCCGCCGTACCAGGTGTTGATGATCACCTGCTCGCGAGACGTCGTGTTGAAAGCAACACAGGTCTCGGAGTTGAGGCCGAGCTCCTTGTAGTTCTCAACCTTAGCCTTGGAAGCGTTGTAAACAACGAAGTCAGGCTCGAAAGCCGCAAGCTCTTCCTCGGTAGGCTGGATGAACATATTCTTGATGAAGTGTGCCTGCCAAGCAACCTCTACAACGAAGCGAACTGCCATGCGGGTATCCTTGTTGGCGCCGCAGAAAGCATCTACAACGAACAGCTTCTTGTTGCTGAGCTCCTTCTTGGCGATATCCTTAACGATAGCCCAAACTTCCTCGCTCATCGGATGGTTGTCGTTCTTATACTCATCGCTCGTCCACCAAACGGTGTCCTTGGAATTCTCATCCATAACGATGTACTTGTCCTTAGGCGAACGTCCGGTGTAGATACCGGTCATTACGTTAACCGCGCCAAGCTCGGTGTCAACACCAACCTCATAGCCGGTGAGATCCTTCTTGGTCTCTTCCTCGTACAACAACTCGTAAGAAGGATTGTAAACGATCTCCTTCGTTCCGGTGATGCCATACTTCGTCAAATCAATGTTTGCCATGCTGTGCACCTCTTTCTTATTATCTTATAAGACCCTCGAACGGTCTTTTTGTACAAGCGCAAAATGCCCTCGGATCGGTTCAAGCCCAATCAAAATCATTATACACTATCTCGCATTTCAAAGTCAACAGTTTCCGTGAAAACTCCGCGGTGTCAAAACTGCCGAATTTTGTCCCGAAAGAAGGAGCCGATGTGTAACCATCGACTCCTCCGGATCGTTCCTTTTGTTGTTCTCATGTTTCGGAAAATGAACCCGCTCCGCGATCACTTCTCCTTGGGCTTGTTGGCTGCTCGCATGATCACCGCGCAGATCACCACCATCGCCGCAAGACCGACGATCAGTATGATCACCCAGCCCTTCGAGGACGGATGACTGTCCTTGGGCGAGTTGTCATCGGTCTCTGCGGGAACCGGCGTTGCCGTGGGTTCCGTGCTCTCGGTCGGAGCCGCGGTAGGCTCCGCGGTCGCCGTCGGTACCGGCGTTGCCGTCGGCTCGGGCGTCGGCGTGATCTCCGCCGCGATCTCCTCGTCCGTCTTCAGGCGGAGCATCGCATACACGATCGCATCGCCGCTCAGCACCGTGTCCTTCGTGAACTGCCCGTCGTACGTCTTCGAGAGGTACCAGCCCACGAACACCCAGTCCTTGAGCTTCGGCTCCTCCGGAAGCTCGCTTCCGCTCGAGTAGCGCTGACCGTTGACCATGTATGTCACCTTGGCCTGACCGGTCACAATGATATTGTATGTCGTGACGTCGAGCTCCTTGCCGTCTGCGGGAACCGCAACGATCATGAAGTTGCGCAGGTCTGTCGGGTCGGTGATCCCGTTGGCTGCGAGCGTCGACATGAGCGTCTCGTAGTCGTACCAGACGACCTTCTTGTCACCGCTCGTCTCGCGTCTCGTGGGATCCACGGGGATCCACCACTTCTGCTTCGTCTCGCTGTCGAGGATCAGCTTCGGCTCACCCGTGCCGGTGTATACGATGGCGACGGAACGGCCCTCGCCGAACCAGGTCGCCTTCGCGCCCATCGAGATGTAGGTGGAATCCCACTCCTTGGACGCCTTGAGACCGTCCGCGTTGCTCCAGATCGAGGTTCCGGAGATCTCGCCGCTGCCGCCCTCTCCGCCGTCAGCCGGCTTCAGGGCGCTTCCGCGCTCAACGCTCTTCGCACCGTCGAACAGGCCCTTCACAACCGTCGGATAGTTCCACTCGCAGGTCCTGCGGTTGATGTACGCGTGGCTCTCACCGCCGACCTTCGAGTCGCTACCGTTGTCCCAGATGACGATCGGCATGTTGTACGCCTGAGACAGGCGCCCCATGCACTCCGCCCATTTGACACGCTCCTCCGTGTTGCCCTTCTCGGTCGCGCTCGTCTCACCGATGATGACAGGGATCCCGTTGTCGGAAAATACGCTGCGGATCGCCTTGAAGATCGCCTCCACCGAGGCCGCATCCGAGTCGCCGAACGTCTTCTGCGTATCCTGCAGGCAGAAGTTGTACGGCGCGTACATGTGAACGGACGCGATCAGGTTGTTCACCACCTTGCCCTCGTACGAGGGAAGGGACACCGCATCCATGATGTTGGTCGAGCTCGAAGCCGCGTAGCCGGGGATCATCAGACAGCGCTCCCCGTTGTGGCCCTTGCCGTTCTCTCGGATGGTCTGCGCAAACACCTGCAGCAGGTAGTTGATCGCCTGATACGCCTCCTTCTTGCCGGTCCACTCGATCGCAGAACCCGCCATGCGGGGCTCGTTCATGCCCTCGAAGATAAGGTGCTGGTCATAGTCCGCAAAATACTCTGCGATCTGCGCCCAGACCGCCGCCAGCTCTGTTCCCACCTCGCGGTAGCTCTTATCCAGGTCCTTCCGATTGACCCAGGTCTCGTGGTGCACGTTGATGATGACGAAGAGGTCCTCCTCGTAGCACCAGTCAACGACTTCCTTGACACGGGCAAGGAACGACTCGTAGATCTTGTAATTGTCCTGTTTCTTGATCTCCTGCTCCCAGGTGATCGGGATGCGGATAACGCTGAAGCCCGCCTCCTTCACCGCGTGGATCAGCTCCTTCGTGACCGCCGGGTTGCCCCAGTTGGTCTCGTGCGATGCACCGACGCCGCCGGTCGCATCAAACGTGTTGCCAATGTTCCAGCCGATCCCCATCATGGAGACGATCTCCGCCGCCGTCTTGCCGGTCAGCTCCTCCGTGGCAGCCGCTCTCGACGCCGTTACCGTCCCCGCACCGCTTCCCGCAGCTGCGGAGCCGAGCGCTGCGAACATCGCGATGCACACGATGATCGCCGCCCACACGCTTCTTCTGCGCGTGTAATTGAATTCTCGAATCATAACATTCCTCCAAAGCCAAATGTTGTAGGCTCTTTCCATTGTAGCGGACTCATTTTCCGCCGTCAATGGGTTTTCGCAGGATTTTACTTTTGTGCCGCGGTGTGCTATACTTTGCCCGAACGCACTGCATTTTGCCTTGAAAAATGTCATTTCGGACTCATTTTCCGAAGGAGGCTTCGACTGTCATGGATCGGAACAAGTTTTACAACCTGCTTGACGCGCCCGGGCGGATCTCTCTGATCGCGCGGGATTCCGTGACGTCCACCAACCTTCTGGTCAAGGAGCTCGGCGCGCAGGGGGCGCCCGAGGGCACACTGATGGTTGCCTCGGAACAGACACAGGGACGGGGCAGACTCGGGCGGTCGTTCGAATCCCCGCGGGGGACGGGGCTGTATTTTACGCTTCTGCTGCGACCGGACATGTCGCTTGCGCAGAGCACGCGCATCACGGTCTTTGCGGCCGTTGCCGTGGCGGAGGCCGTCGAGGAGGTAACCGGGCTCGTCCCGGACATCAAATGGGTCAACGACCTGTATTATAACGATCGCAAGATCTGCGGCATCCTTGCGGAGTCCGCGCTTGCGCCGGGCTCCGACCGCCTGGCGTACACCGCGCTCGGCATCGGGATCAATCTGGAGGCGCCTAAGGGCGGTTTCACAGGTTCGGCCGCAGGCGTTGCCGGCGCGCTCTACCCGCACGGCGGGGCGCCCAAGGAGCTCGCCGAGCGTCTGCTCGCCGCCGCTGCCAACCGGCTCTTGCGATACTATGACGAGACCGTCACTGCCGCGAGGACGGGCTCATTTTCCGACGAAAACGCGCTGTCGTACATGGCGCGCTACCGTGCGTCGGACTACCTGTTCGGCAGGGACATCCGCATCCTCGCCGACATCACGCGGCCGGAGACCGCGGTTCCCGCACGCGCCGATGCGATCGACGCCGAGGGACGTCTTCTGGTCACTTATCCGGACGGAACACGGGAGGCGATCTGCTGCGGCGACGTCACCGTGCGGCTCGATGCTCCGGACCATGGGGTGCAGCGTGAGACAGAAAGGAACGAACCATGAACATTGAAGAATACATCAAGGCCAAGAAGGCCGGTGAGAAGGAGTACGACTACTGCGTGTCCAAGGGCATCCACCCGTACCTGGTGTGCCTGGACGACATGCTCGAGCGCTTCGAGGTCGACAGCCGCGTCAAGCTCGGTCTGACGGACATCCCGATCGAGAAGATCGCCGGCACGTACAACGAGGGCCGAAGCGGCGCGTTCGCGCGCAACTTCATGCCGCTTTTGGACAAGGACTCCGAGTTCGCCATGAAGTGGGCCAACCTCTATGAGTCGATGGAGGCCGAGGGCATGCGCGACCCCATCATCGCTTACGAATTTCTGGACAAGTACTACGTCCAGGAGGGCAACAAGCGCGTGAGCGTCTCGCTGTGCATGGGCGCCGTGACCATCGAGGGTTACGTGACGCGCATCATCCCGAAGCGGACCGACGCCAAGGAAGTCCAGATGTACTACGAATTCCTGGACTTCTATGAAAAGACACAGATCAACTACCTCTCCTTCTCGAAGGAGGGCAGCTACTCGCTTCTGATGAAAGCGACCTACAACAACACGGAGCAGCCGTGGGACGAGACGATGAAAGCGGACTTCCGCTCCGCCTACATCGCGTTCAGCAAGGAATTTCTCGCGCGCGGCGGCAACAAGCTCTCGCTCACGACGTCGGACGCGTTCCTCGTGTACCTGAGCATCTTCGGCTACGAGGAGGCGAAGGAGGCGCTCGCGGCAGAGTTCCGCGACAACATCGGCAAGATCTGGAACGAGTTCGAGCTGTACAGCCATCACCGCACGATCTCGATCTCCCTAAACCCGATCACCGAGCCGAAGAAGCACACCTTCTCGATGCTCATGTCCCCGAAGACCTACGCGGCGGCCTGGGTGTACGAGAAGCCGAAGGAGATCAGCGCCTGGACCTACGCGCATGAGATGGGCCGCGAGTACGTCGACGGCATCTTCGGCAAGCGCATTAACACCGACGCTGTGTTCGGTGTGACGACCGCCAACGCCGTGGAGACGATGGAGCAGCTGATCGCGGACGGCTACAACGTGCTCTTCACGACGTCGCCGCAGTATTTTCCGGCGTGTGCGAAGGTCGCCGTCGAGCACCCGGACGTGAAGGTCCTCAACTGCTCGCTGAACCTCTCGTCGCGCCACGTGCGCTCCTACTACCTGCGTATGTATGAAGCCAAATTCATGATCGGTGCCCTCGCCGGCGCTCTCGCCACCGACGACCGCATCGGCTACGTCGCGGACTACCCGATCTTCGGCGTCACCGCGAGCATCAACGCGTTCGCGCTCGGCGCGCGCATGGTCAATCCGAAGGCCGAGGTCTACCTCGAGTGGTCGACCGTCAAGGGCAACGAGCCGAAGGAGCGCTTCCGCGAGAAGGGCATCACCCTGATCTCGAGCCGCGACCTTAACGCGCCGGCGAGCATGTCGCGCGAGTTCGGTCTGTTCCGCCGCAACGGCGAGGACGTCGCAAAGAACTATGCGCTCCCGGTATGGCATTGGGGGAAAATGTACGAGGACATCCTCCGCTCCATCCTCAACGGAAACTGGAAGGATGAGGAGGAGGAAGCCGGCAACCGCGCGCTCAACTACTGGTGGGGCATGTCCGCGGAGGCGATCGACGTGATCTACTCCGACCGCATCCCGACCGGCACGAAGCTGCTTTTGAAGATCCTTCGCAACTCGCTCACCACCGGCGGGTTCAATCCATTTTCCGAATTACTGAAGTTCCAGGACGGAACGCAGCTGGAGGCCGGAGACGGTCTCTCGCCCGAGGAGATCCTCAAGATGGACAAGCTCCTCTACAACGTCCACGGCTTCCTGCCCGCGATCGACGACATCCGCGACGAGTACCGCGCCTTCATCGAGGCGCAGGGTATCTTCCGCCCGGAGGCCGACACGCACTTAAGCGACTCGAGCCCTGTTCCGCAGCCCGAGACCGTTCCCGACGGCCCGGTGCACGACACGGAGGACGTCCCCGATTTCCGGGAGGGTGTCGAGCCCGAATCCTTACAATGACTTTGACCGACCTGTGATACGATCCACTATACCCCCGAAAGGATCCCGCCCGCATGAAAATCCTCATTGTCTCCGACCACGAATCGAAAGCTCTCTGGGATTTCTATGAGCCCGGCAAACTCGACCCGTACGACCTCATCATCTCGTGCGGGGACCTCGCGCCGCAGTATCTCTCCTTCCTCGCGACGTTCACGAAGGCGCCGGTGCTCTATGTCCACGGCAACCACGACGACTGCTACGAGCAGACGCCGCCGGAGGGCTGCACGTGCATCGACGGGCGTATGTACCACTTCCGCGGGCTGCGGATCGTGGGGCTTGGCGGCTCCATGCGCTACCGCCCCGGCATCAACCAGTACACCGATCGGGAAATGGCGTCGCGCGCCCGCGCGCTCCGCTACCGCATCTGGCGCAACGGCGGCTTCGACCTTCTCGTGACGCACTCCCCGGCCAAGGGGCTCGGCGACTGCGAGGATCTCACACACACCGGCTTCGATGCGTTCGTGAAGCTTCTCGACCGCTACCACCCCGCGTACCACATCCACGGGCATGTGCACGCCAACTATTCCTACAAGAAAAAAGGACCGATCCAATACGGTCCCACAACCATTCTCAATGTGTACGAGTCGTTCGTGCTGGAGATTCCCGACCCGCCCAAACCGCAGAAAAAACACCGGCGCGCACGCCGGAAGAAAGAACAAGAAACTCCGGACGTTTCCCAGTGAAACGCCCGGAGTTTTCATTTTCCGTCATAAGGGTCCGCGGTCAAAGCGTTCCCGTCAAGAACTGCCACGGGATGAAGATCCCCAGACATACGGCCAGCACCGCCCAGTTGATGAACAGCGTAAACTCGCAGTACTTGTATTTGAGCCGGGTGGATCTGCCCTTCGGCCGCAACCAATGCACATAGATCGGCATCTCGATGACCGGGATCACAACGAACAGCAACAGCCAGAGCAGCAGATCGTTACATGCAATACTTCCGTCGACGATGAGCGCCTGCCCCGTCAGTGCGACCACGGCAAACACGATCACATGCAGCATGGTACTGACAACGGCGATCGTGACCAGCTGTGTTTTCTCCTTCGCCCCGAGCAACCATGCGAACAGCACCTCGCAGCCGACCACGGCAATCACCGCAAGGAGAACAAGCCAGACCGGGATTGTCTCCCTGTTGCTGCAATCCTCCACCTCCAGCGTGTCTGCCGAAATGCGGTATTCATTGATGACGTGCGTGCGCTGCCAAACGTCGGACACCGCATATCTGCCGCTCTCCGGCCAGTAGACCAGGAACTTGAACTCCTCCGGCAGGTCCCACTCCTTCAGGGTGAAAACCGTCCCGCCGCGGGGTGCTTTCCCGGCGACCTGGTGAACGAAGCGGTATCCGTCGCTGTCCTTGTATGCGATGATTCCCTTCCATATCTCGTAGGGTGGGTAATCCTTCGCGTTTCCGTCGACGAAGCCGTACAGGATCGCCCCCAGAATGTGCGTCGCCTTGCCTCGCTCGTAGTTGGAAAATGCCTCCATCAGCTCGCGGTATTTTTCAAACGCGTACTGCCCGTCTCCGAGTGCAAGCTCATCCTTTTTGTTCTGCGCGTACTCTGCAGCCTCCTGTTCGGACATTCCGTGATCCTCGGCAAACGCCCGGATCACCTCCCAGTAGACATCATCCTGCCTGCTGAAGTCGATATGCTTCCCGTACACCCCGTAATTCTCCGTGTCCTTGGAGAGCAGGGCAACGTAGCATTCTTCCCCCGTGTTGTCGGTTATCGTGATCCTTGCCTCTCGCGTAACCGGCCAGACTAACATGCCGATCACGGCGAAGAACAGAATGACTAGCACAAACGCGCCGAGCAGAAGATTGGCCAGCAGATACTTCCTGTCGTCAATCTGAAGCCCCACTTTTTCTTTCGATTGCTCTTCCATCTCAAAAGCTCCGTCCCCATTTCCGATATCGCAAGATCAATATACCGTCAGAACCGCCTTGATGAAGTCCTCTCCGCTCAGGCCCTCATCGACCATTCGACGCAGGGCATTGAAGTACGAACCCAGCACTGCAGGATCGACAAGGACGCTTCCGCTCCGGGTCAGATGATCTGCGCTCAGAATGCTGTCCGACATGCTCCGCGTGATCGGTCCGACGTAAGGGCTGACGATCTCCCCGCGCCACAACGGATAGAAGGCGTTGTCTGCGTACAGATATCCGACCAGCGTCTTTGTGAACGCAAACGCCGTCTCTGCCGTTGTGTTCGAGCGATCACCCTTCTCCGCGACGCAGAACCCGTAGTTCAGATATGCAACATACTGGTTGAGCTTGGCGACCTCCGGATTGACGACCGGGAACTGCGCGAGCGCAAACTCCTCGGTGAGATCCTCGTTGAGTCTGTCCATGTCCGTGGCATACCACGAACCCGTTACCATAAATGCGCATTTGCCGTTCGTGAACGCTTCGGTCGCGTTTCCGCTGACCACGCCGTCATCTCCGATCTTCAGGCCGGTGTTTAAGCAGATATAGCCTTGATCGATCATTCCCCGGAACCGGTTAACCGCGCTCAAGAGCTCCGGATCCTCCCAGCTGCCGAGCCCGCGGAATATAGCTTCCATCTTCTCGGGACCGATCGTCTTCTGCAAAAACGTCTCAAAGAAATCCACCGTGCTCCAGAAATAGTTCTCATCGGTCTCCACGAGGAACGGCGTCACGCCGGCCTTGACCAGCTTTTCGCAGCAGGCCTCGAGCTCTTCGAAGGTCGCCGGGATCTCGGTATACCCTGCCTCGCGCAGCAGCTTCATGTTCGCATAGAGCACGACGCAATCGCACACATACGGTATGGAATACATCTTGTCGCCGATCCTCACGCTGTCGGCGATCGCCTCGGGAAGATCGTTCTTATAGTGATCGTAAACATCATCGAGATTGTGGATCCAGCCCTGCTCCAGCTCGGTGAGGAAGCTCCATCCGTACGTCTTTTCGAAAATGTCCGGAAGCATATCGCTCTCCCCCGCTCTTCGGAGCGCATCGTCCAGGTCATACGGGTTTGCGAATCCTCTCGGGATCAGCAGGATATCACTGTGCTTGCTGTTGAAGTCCGCGACCGCTTTTCGGAGAGGCTCCTCACGGTAATCCATGTCCGTCGCCGTGTGCCAGATCGTCACAAACTCACCGTCGAATCGGCGGACTCCCTCGGGGAACAGCACCGCATCCGCAGCGGGATCGATCCCGACGGCCTTCCAATACATCGTGCCGTCGTCCGTAAATGTGCCCTCATAGGAGCCCTTCCAGCCGACCGCCTTCTCGGACGAGAGCATCTTGTTGTTTTGTGTGTTCTCCACGCCGCTCTTTCCGTACCACTCGCTCACCGCCTGCTCCGTGTCCGTACCGAACGCACGGATCTCCAGCGTGATGCTTCCGTTGTCGATGTTGCACCGAAACTCCGTTCCCGGATAGAGGTCCCACTGCACATCGGCAGCAACCTTCTCCGCCTCGCCGAAGATCTTTGCAACGATCGTCCGGTCCTCCTCCGGCGTATTCACCTTCACCGCCGGTGTCGCGGTCGGCGAGGCCACCTTGAGCGTCACGTTCGCGTTGTTGTCGCTTTGCGTCTCGTTGCCCTTGCCGCGCTCCTCCGTTTCATTCTTGCCGCAGGCCGCCAGAAGCAGCACGACCAGCACCGCGACCAATACCATAATTGATTTCTTTTTCATTTTGTCCCCCTCGTCATACAGTTTATTCCCCACGCGTCCCCCCGCGCGATTAGGATTGTTATAACACATTTTCGGAAAAATGTCAATGCCTTTTACCTTTGTGACAGAGGGACGGTTCTTTTGTCACCGGCTTTTTCTTCGTCATCCACGGAAAATGCTGATCACCTCGGCAACCAGCATCAGCAGGAGCATCGGGAGCCAGCTGATCAGCGCCGCAAGGTCGATATACTTTATCGGAGGCTCCAGCCGCTTTCCCTTCTCGCGCAGGAAGCCCATGTAGATCAACGCCTCTATGATCGGGAACGCGATCACCTTAAACGCGACGACAGGCACCACTCTCCATCGGAGTGCCCCGTCGATCCGGTACGCGTTGTGCGTGAGCACAAGAAACGTAAACAGGAGCGCATGCAGCACGATGGTGACGCATGCGATCAGCAGCAACTGCCGTCTCTCCCGCGCACCGATCGCCCATGCGACAAGGATCTCGCAGCCCGCGAACAAGGCAACCGCCGCAACAACGATCCACCACGGCACAGTCTCGCTCCGGCTTTGGTCCGTCACGGTCAGGATTCCCTCACTCCCGGAAAGCCCCACAGAGACATCGATCGCATTGACATAGTGGTCAGGTTCCATCACCTCGGAGACCAACACCGTCCCTCTCTCCGGCCAGTACAGGAAGAGCTTGAAGTGTTTCGGAAGATCTTCATCCTTCAACTCGATGGCCGTTTCCCCGGGCCCTGCCTTCCACGTAACCTGGTGAATGAACCGGTACCCGTCGGCATCGGTGTATTCCCTGATCTTCTTCCAAACCTCATACTCCGGGTACCCTGCGGTCTTCGTGCCCGTCGCCGAGTGCACGACAGCTCCCAGCATGGATGTCCCGGCCCTCTCCGCCATCAACGCGGAAAATCTCTCCATCAGCTCCCGGTACATCTCGTACCGGTAATCCTGCGAGTTGATCTGCAGCTCCTGTTTCTTCTGCTCGACCAGCCGGTCCGCCTCGTTCTCCGTCATTCCGCCGTCGATCGCGAGCATCCGGACTGCCTGCCAGTAGAGGTCATCATTTCTGCCCACCTCCTCATACTCGCCGAACATCCAAAGGCCCTCCTGTTCCGAGGTGAGCACCGCCACGTGACACGTTTCCCCGCTCGGATTGGTGATGGCAACCCTCGCCTCTCGCACATGCGGCCATGTTCGACTCCCCAGCAGATCCGACACTGTCGCCAGAAACAGGAAAATGAGCATGAACACAAACAGCAACAGATTGACCGCCGAATATCGGCGATCCTGCAACGGCCGGTCCGTCTTCTCCTTCGTTTTCATATTCTCTTTCATTGTTGTAAATCCCCCAGATCATGTTTTTCAACTCTGCGGCCCCTTCCGCATTAGTTCATTATACCACACAAATGTGACAAAAAGAACTGTCCCCGTGTCACATTTCCGTTGACAAAGGAACGGCACCTGTGGTATGCTCTGCAGGCGGCTTGCGAGCCGCACAACCAAACAACGGTGAGTTCGAAACCATCCTCACCTAAAACAAAACTATGGAGGTTTCTGTATGAAACGCTATTCTGCTCTTTTTCTGACGAAGGCGGCCCTGATCGCCGCTCTGTACTTCGGTCTTTCCCTGCTCTCGGAACGAGTTGGTCTCGCCGGTGACAACGTGATCCAGTGCCGATTTTCCGAAGCGCTCACGATCCTTCCCGCGTTTATGGCGGAGAGCATCCCCGGCTTGTACATCGGCTGCCTGCTCACGAATATCATCGCCGGAGGAAACCCCTGGGACATCGCCCTCGGTCCGATCGCAACCCTGATCGGTGCTGTCGGCACCTTCCTGATCGGTCGCGCCGTTCGCAAGATTGCGAGAAAACCGCTCGGTGAGCGCCCCGCGCTTCGCGTGGTCGCGCTGACGGTCATGTTCTCGCTTCCCCCGATCATCTCCAACGCTGTGATCATCCCTCCGATCCTCAAGTTCGCCTACGGTTTCGACGACGCTTACTGGTTCCTGACGGCTACGGTAGCTGCCGGAGAGATCATCGCCTGCGGTGTGTTCGGCGGGATCCTGCTCTTTGCACTGCTCCGCAACCGCGGAACGCGCAAGCTGCTGTTCGCCGACGATGCGACTTCCGTACCGGGGAAGAAGGTCATCGAAGTTTCCGCATCGGAGGCCGCAGAGGCCTGACGCCGGATCGCAGGTACAGTTACAACAAACAAGCCCACCGTGCAGCAGTTGCGCTCTGGTGGGCATTTTTCTGTGTTTTATTCGGAAAATGATATCAGCCGCGTCCGGTGACTCGTCCGGCAACCGCGAAACCGATAAAGACGATGATGTCGAGGACCACGATGGTGGAGCCGACGGGCGTCTCCGCAAGGATGGAGATGAAGGTGCCGAGCACCGAGCTGACAACAGCCAGGATGGCGGAGCACACGGTCACGCCGCGGAAGCTTCGGAAGACGCGCATCGCCGAGAGCGCCGGGAAAATGATCAGCGCCGACGCGAGGAGCGAGCCGACCAGGTTCATCGCAAGCACGATGATGACAGCCGTAACCGCTGCAACCAGCAGATTGTACGCCCCGGTGCGAAGGCCGGAGGCGTGCGCAAAGGTCTCATCGAACGTCACGGCGAAGATGCGGTGATAGTACGCGGCGAAAACAACGATGACCACCACGGACATCACAAGGCAGAGCCACACGTCCGACTCCCGAAGCGTCAGCAGGGACGTCGAGCCGAACAGCGTGCTGCACACATCGCCCGAGATGTTGGCGGACGTCTTGAACACGTTCATCATCAGGTAACCGACGGCGAGAGCGCCGACCGAGATCATCGCGATAGCCGCATCGCCGTTGATCTTCTTGTTCTTGCCGGTCCACAGAAGGATGATCGCCGCCGCGATCGTGACGGGAAATACAAACACGAGGTTGTTGGTCAGTTTCATCACCGAGGCGATCGCGATCGCGCCGAACGCGACATGCGACAGACCGTCGCCGATGAAGGAAAATCGTTTCAACACAAGAATGACCCCCAAAAGCGCGGAGCTTAAGGAGATCATAACCGCGACAAAAAGCGCATATCGCACAAATTCGTACGACAGGTATTCCTGTAGTGTTTCTATCATGGTTTCATCCTTGTGGGGCGGCCCGGGGGGCCGCGAAATATCTACATCGACTCGCAATTCGCAAAAAAGCGCTTTGAAAGGATTCACAAGGAATCGCTTTTTTGCGAATGTGGGGTGGGCGGTAACTTCGTAACCGCCCACTGCCCGATCAACTCATTTCGATTTGAAACCACGTTTTCAAATCGAAACTCGTTAATCGTGCCGGGTCTCTTTCAGTTACCTTATCACAGGTCGCAGTTGTTAACCGTTCTCGGGAACGGAATTACGTCTCGGATGTTGCCCATGCCCGTGAGGTACATGATGCAGCGCTCGAAGCCGAGGCCGAAGCCGGCGTGGCGTGCGGAGCCGTACTTGCGGAGGTCGAGGTAGAAGCCGTAGTCCTCCTTCTTCATGCCGAGCTCCTCGATGCGCGTAACAAGCTTGTCGTAGTCGTCCTCACGCTGGGAACCACCGATGATCTCGCCGATGCCGGGAACGAGGCAGTCTGCCGCTGCCACCGTCTTTCCGTCCGGGTTGAGCTTCATGTAGAACGCCTTGATCTCCTTCGGATAGTCGGTGACGAAGACCGGCTTCTTGAAGATCTGTTCGGTGAGGTAGCGCTCATGCTCGGTCTGCAGATCGCAGCCCCAGTATACCTTGTATTCGAACTTATCGTTGTTCTCCTCGAGAAGCTTGATCGCGTCGGTGTAGGTCACGCGGCCGAAATCGGAGTTTGCGACGTGCGTCAGACGCTCGATCAGGCCCTTGTCCACGAAGCTGTTGAAGAACTGCATCTCCTCGGGAGCATTTTCCAAAACATAGTTGATGATGTACTTCAACATCGCCTCGGCGAGGTCGC
Organism: Lachnospiraceae bacterium; assembly: GCA_017551165.1. Classification (GTDB taxonomy): domain Bacteria; phylum Bacillota; class Clostridia; order Lachnospirales; family Lachnospiraceae; genus ISDg. The sequence goes on along the minus strand of JAFZMO010000053.1, from coordinate 27,764 downwards.
AGTCATCCTTGAGGTCGGCAAATGCGATCTCCGGCTCGATCATCCAGAACTCCGCCGCGTGGCGCGTGGTGTTCGAGTTCTCTGCGCGGAAGGTCGGTCCGAACGTGTAGATGTTGCGGAACGCCATCGCGAACGTCTCTCCGTTGAGCTGGCCGCTCACGGTCAGGTTCGTGGGCTTGTTGAAAAAATCCTTCGAGTAATCAACCTTGCCGTCCTCGGTCATCGGAACGTTCGCAAGATCCATCGTCGTCACCTGGAACATCTCGCCGGCGCCCTCACAGTCGCTGCCGGTGATGAGCGGGGTGTGTACATACACAAAGCCGCGATCCTGGAAGAACTTGTGGATGGCGTAAGCCGCGAGCGAACGAACGCGGAACACGGCCTGGAAGGTGTTCGTGCGGGGACGAAGATGCGTCATCGTACGCAGATATTCCAATGTGTGACGCTTCTTCTGCATCGGGTAGGTCGGGTCGGAAGCACCCTCGAGCGCAACCTCCGTCGCCTGGATTTCGAACGGCTGCTTCGCATCGGGCGTTGCAACCAGCGTACCGGTCACGATCACCGCAGCGCCGGCGCCGAAGTGCGTGATCTCCTCGAAGTTTGCAAGCGCGTCCGTGTACACAACCTGGAGCGTCTCAAAATACGTACCGTCATTAATCACCAGGAATCCGAAATTCTTCGAGTCACGATTACTTCTTACCCAGCCTCCGACGGAGACCGTCTTGCCGAAATAGTCCTCGCGCTGCTTAAACAGCTCTTTTACAGTGATCAGATCCATGGTTTTGTCCTCTTCGTGCGGTAGTCCGCACCTCTTTCTTTTCGATATATACGCATTAGACTACACTTTTTTCGGAAAATGTCAAGGCATAAATCGCTTACTGGCGCTTTTCCAGATATTTCTTCTCGAACTCCGCGATCGGCATCGGGCGCTCGAAAAGGTAGCCCTGCGCTGTCGTGAAACCGCAGCTTCTCAGGAACTCCGCCTGACTCTCGGTCTCCACTCCCTCGAACACCGCCTCCTTGTGGACGGATGCGATCAGGTCGCACATGCAGCGCACGTACTCCTGCTCCGTGTGCGAGGTACCGATGTTCTTTAAGAAGTTGCGGCTGATCTTCACGTGGTCAACCGGTGCGGTGATCAGCATGGACAGCGACTCGTTGCCGGAGCCGAAGTCGTCGAGCGTGATCGTGAAGCCTCTGCGCTGCAGGTCCTTGATGCTGCTCGAGGCATTCGCCTCGTCCGCGAGCATGGCCTCGTTGACCTCGAGCTCGAGGAAGCGGCCGTCGACGCCGTACTGTTCGGCGAGGCGGCTGATGCGCTCGTCGAATTTGGCGAAGCTTGCGTTGTGCTTGGAGAAGTTCACCGAGATCGGAACCATCGGGATGCCCTTCTTCTTCCAGCTGCGCAGCGTCTGCAGGACGTTGGTGTAGATACAGAAGTCGAGGTCGGCGATGTGGCCGGTCTTCTCCAGGATCGGGATGAAGTCCGCGGGCGAACGGTACGAGCCGTCCTCGTTGACCCATCTCGCGAGAGCCTCCGCGCCGATGACCTTGCGGCCCTCGAGGGAGAACTTCGGAAGGAGGAACACCTCGATCTTGTTGTCACGGATCGCGGTCTGGATCTCGCCGGCGATCGTCTGCTCGTAGGAGCGCTTCGCGCGGAGCTCGTCGGTGCAGATGCAGTAGAGACTGTTCTGCTCCGCCTTCGCCTGCTTTCTCGCAAGGTTCGCGTTGTCCATCGCGAGCGCGATGTCATGCTCGCCGCGGCGCAGGAAGTACACGCCGCTCGTCAGCTGAATGTCGATGCCCGGGTACACCTTCGACTGGTGCTCCACAAACACCTTCGACCAGCTCTTGAGCTTCGCGATCACCTGGTCCTCCGTCTGCCCGTTCACATAGATCAGGAAATAGTCGGAGTGGATGCGGCAGGCAAAGCATCTCTTGCCCTTGCGCAGGAACATCGAACCGAAATCCTTCAGGATGCGGTCGCCTGCGGGATAGCCGAATTTTTCGTTGATATACGAGAAATCGTTGATGTCACAGTAAATGATAGCGTGCACCGGATCCATCTCGGGATCGGCGAGAACCTCCTGCACGCGGCCGCGGAACGCGGTGCGGTTGTACAGGTTGGTCAGGCGGTCCGTCGAGTTGAGGCGGTTGATGATCATGCGGTCGTTGGTGCGCTCCTTCTGGCGGCGGCGCTCCTCGTCAATGACGGTCAGACGGCCGTAAATGTAGATCACCGTGCCGTTCGCATCCTTGATTCCGATCATGTTGACCTTGCACCACTTGTATTCCTTGTTGTCAAGCTTGATCCGGAACTCGCCCTTGCCGTTGATACCCTCGTACGCATTGCGGTACACCTGCATGAATCCCTCGTAGTCCTCGGGATGGCAGAACTCCGCCGGAAGGTTGTTGGCAAGCACGTTCGAGATCACACCGTCGTAGCCGAACTGCTCGCTGACGCGGGTCGGCACGCTCAGGCGGTCCTCCGCCACGTCGTAACCGAACTGGATGTCGTCGGAGACATCCTCGAGCTGGCGGTAGCGGTCGAGCTGATGCTTCATGCTCAGCTCGGCGTTGATGCGCTGCGTGATGTCGGTGAAGACACAGCTGATCAGGGAGTGTCCGTCATCCGCGCGCCATACGACGAGCGCGTTGCAGTGAACCCACGCCACGCCTCCGTCGAAGCGGTTTACGCGGAACTCCGCTGCCGTGACGGAATTTTCCTCCTGGCGCGTGTCAAACAGGCGCATCACGGTCTTATTGTCATCCGCCGACACGACTGCCGGCAGGAAATTGTCGTGGATCTGTGTGAACTGCTCCTTCGTGTGTCCGATGATCTGGTAGAACACGTCGTTCGCGTACACGATCTCGGGAACGTTGTCGCGCGCGATGCGGCCCTGGTACTCGAACACCGCAACACCCACGGGAAGCGTCTCGAGAAGGCCGGAAACCTGGCGCTTGCGGAGCATCTCGCCCGTGATCTGCGTGATGGTGATGTCGAACAGACCGTTCTTCATCATCTTCTTCTGACGGCGAACGAAGCACTGCACCGGAACGATGCGGCCCTCGGCCGTAAGAAGCCTGTGCTCGATGCAGACAACCATCTGCTTGCGGATCTTCTCGTCGAGGATGCGGCGGATCGCCTCGCGGTCGTCCGGATAGACGTAGTCGAGGTAGCTTCCGCTGCGGGAAGCGCGCCCCGCGTCGGTCGGAAGTCCGAGCATCTCGCTCACGCCGGCGTCGCAGTCCACGATGGAGTACTGGCCGTCGTCCTTGATCGTGCAGGTGCCGTAGTACACCTGGCGCGCGGTCGCACCGTTGCCCTCCGCCGAGACGTTGCCCTTGTCACCGACAAGCTCGTTCAAAAATCCGAGCAATACCGGCTCACCGGCATACGAATTCAGGATCAGTTTTCTCGCACGCGGCTGGCCGGTGCAGATGAACAGACAGGACAGGAAAATTGCCCACGTCAACGGATAGGCCCCACGCTCGATCGAGCTGACCGTCTGTCTCGTGATGCCGATCGTCTCGCCGAACTCTTCCTGCGACAGCTTCATGTTCTTGCGGTACGTCGGCAGGTTTTTGGCGAAGATCGAAAGCATTTTCTTGCGCTCGTTGTCCTCCAGTCTCATCTTGGTCTCCTCCTCATGTCTCTCATTTCTCAATAACTCAATCTATCGTAAAAAGCTCAATTTATTCAAATCAATCTTTCGGAAAATGTTCCTCAGATCCGCCGCGGTCCGTCTCCGATCTCCGCGACATAGCAGGTTGCGGGGTATCCGATCTTACTCTCATAACGCTCGCACACCGCCTTGATCAGCGCGTCCACGCTCTCCTCGCGCACGATGCACACCGCACAGCCGCCGAAGCCCGCGCCGGTCATCCTGGCGCCGATCACTCCCGGCACCTCCCACGCGGCTTCAACCAGCGTGTCGAGCTCGTGCCCGGTCACCTCGTAGTCATCCCGCAGCGAGATGTGCGAAGCGTTCATCAGCCGCCCGAACTCCGCGAGATCGCCGTCCCGCAGCGCCGCGACCGCCCGTATTGTTCTGGCGTTCTCGGTCACCGCGTGCCGCGCTCTTCTCCGCCGCACCTCCGAGCCGATCGCGCTCTCGCACTTTTCGAACATCTCCTCGGTCAGCTCGCCGAGCGACCCGACGGAAACCACGCTCTGCAGCTCCGCGAGCGCCTGCTCGCACTCCGCGCGCCGCTCGTTGTACTTCGACTCCCCTAAGCCGCGCTTGTGGTTGGTGTTCATGATGACGATCCGCGCGCCGTCCATCGCGATCGGCGCGTACTCATACTCGAGTGTCGCCGTGTCGAGGAAGATCGCGCAGTCCTTTCTTCCCATGGCGATCGCGAACTGGTCCATGATGCCGCAGTTGACGCCGATGAACGAATTTTCCGCCTCCTGCCCGATCTTCGCGTTCGCGATATTGTCGTAGTCAAACCCGAACAGGTCCCGCAGGACCTCGCCCGTCAGCACCTCGATCGACGCCGACGAGGACAGCCCCGACGAGTTCGGGATCGTCCCGTAGTACAGGATGTCAAACCCGGCGTCCGCCGCATACCCGCGGTCCGCCGCCGTCCTGATGACGCCCTTGGGGTAGTTCGCCCACGCGTCCTCCGCGCGGTAGGTAAGCCCGTCCAGCGGGCACGTGATCACACCCTCGTTTGGAAAATTCTCCGAGTACATGCGGAGCATCCGATCCTCACGCTTTCTCGCCACCGCGTAGGTGCCGATCGTCAGCGCGCACGGAAATACGTGTCCGCCGTTGTAGTCGGTGTGCTCCCCGATCAAATTGACGCGCCCCGGCGCGAAATACGTGCGGATGTCGCCGCCCTCACCAAACTGTGCGGCAAATGCCTCCCGCAACGAATCAATCATCTCCGCCACTCTTCGTCTCCTTCGCCCCCGCGGCTGCGTCCTCGCGGAACAGACTGCGGTGCTTTTTATTTTCCGATTTATTCTCATACATGCGGTCGTCGCTAAGGGTCATCCACTCGCCGAGCTCGCGGCTCTCGTTGCCGATGCAGATGGAGTGCCCGTAGCTTGCAAGCACCAGATACGGCCGCTTGGAACGGTTGTTGTAGTCCTCCAGGAAGCCCTCGAAGCGCTCGTAGAACCGCTTCACGTCGTCCTCGGAGTAGTCTGTCGCGAGCACCTGGAACTCGTCGCCGCCGACGCGGTAGCACTGCTCGTTCGCGAAGCACGCCGCGTACATCGAGTTGGCGATCGCACGGAGCGCGACGTCGCCCTGCGCGTGCCCGTAGTTGTCGTTGATGCCCTTGAGGCCGTCCATGTCGATCGAGATGATCGCAAACGACCTGCCGGTGCCCTTCACCTGCTCGTACATCCGCTGCGAATCCTCCTCGAAGCCGTAGCGGTTCTTGAGTCCCGTCAGCACGTCGCTCACGTACAGGCTCGAGAGCTTGTCCACCAGGCGCTTCATGCGCGCGTTGATGCGGAGCCGCTCGAGGACGTTGCTGATGATCGTGATGATGTACTGGAAGAACGGGCGCGGCGCCTCGTGATCATGGAAGTTGATCATCGCGTAGCCGTAGCACAGCTCCTGGAAATGCAGCGGCACGATATAGTACCCGCACGGCGCGTCATAGACGTACTCATCGGGAAGGATGTCCTCCCGCGCAAACACCTGATCCACGTGTCCAAGGAGGATCGTCTCCTGAATGGCCGTGCGCAGGTGAACCTTATCGGTAAACGTCCGCATGTCTTCCGGCTCCGCTGCCGCCCAGTCGAGGTCGTTCAGCACGAGGAAGAAATCACGGAAATTCTCGTTGTTGAAGATATACGTGTAGATGCCTTCGTTCAGATCGTCCATGCTGTCGGCATTTTCCACATCGATGCTCATGAAAACGGTCTGCATGTTGTAGTGTTCCGCCGTGCGCGACGCGTCGAAGTACTTGCGCACCGCAGCCGCGGCGTTGTCTTCCTTGTTGGCGGTGTGGCATCCGCAGGACTCGCGGCACACCACCGACGTTGTGACGTAATCGATCTCCGGAACGGTCTCGTTGCGTATCAGGCCGACCAGCATGTCGACCGACTTCCTGCCCATGTTGGCGACGTCCACGCGCACCGACGTGAGCGCCGGGATCTGCGCCTCCGCCTCCCGCACGTCGTCGAAGCCCGTGACTGCGATCTCCTCCGGCACCTTGATGCCGCGGTCCGAGAGCGCGTTGCACACGGCCATCGCCATGTAGTCGTTCGCGCACACGATCACGTCGGGGTATTGGGTGCGGATGTCGAGAAGCTCGGCCACCGCCGCCTCGCCCTGGTTGCGCCAGAAATCGCCGTAGAATATGTCATCATCCGTAAGGGGGATCTCATACTTGGCCATCATCCGACGGAAGCAGTCCAGGCGTTTCATCGCGTCCGGATGGGCCTTCGGTCCGCTGACGTAGCAGAAATCGCGGTAGTTGTGCTCCTGAACGAGATGGTCGACGATGCCCTCCATCGAGTTGAGGTCGTCGACGAGCACGCTGTGATAGCCGTCGTACTGTCTGCGCACACAAACAACAGGGCAGGTCGCCCTCGTCCGCACGCGCTCCAGCAGCCGGTTGACTACCGTGTCGTCGGTAAATGTGTCCATGCAAAGAAGAATACCGTCAAGATTTCGGTAATCCGGGAGGTCGGCCAGCATCCGCTCGCCGCGCACAAACTGTTCATTCTTCCCGTATCCGCCGAAAATAGAATAAACCAACGTGTAATAGCCATACGCAGCCGCCCTCTCTTCAATGCTGCAGAGAAGGTCGTGCTGATACTCGGTCGTCGGTTTCGAGATTAACACACCGATCCTCTTGTGTTTTCCTGCGTTCATGTCTCCTCCGGCTGCGCAGCGCAGCCCTCCGCCGCCCCAAATTAGCGGCTATTACGCAATTTCGGGACCGAAAATTCTACGTCCCGTAACATTTTCCAAAGCGAAAAATCGCTACACTGGACATTTTACACTTTTTTTAGGCTTTTTTCAACGATATATTGCGAATTATTTACGTTTTTTGCAATAATTCTATACATTTTATTTGTTCAATGCTATACTTGTGTAAAATTACGCTTGACATGAGTGTTTTGGGAGGAAGGAGTGTCTCCGGTCATGGTGAAATCCACACGCGATCATCTCTATTACATGCGCAAGGCGATCCATCAGGCGAAGCGCGCCATGGAGCTCGGCGAGGTGCCGATCGGCTGCGTCATCGTCTGCGACGACAAGATCATCGGCCGCGGCTTCAACCGCCGTCTCACGAGCCATTCGACGCTCGCACACGCCGAGATCATCGCGATCCGGCAGGCCTGCCGCAAGCTCGGCGACTGGCGCCTCGAGGGTTGCACGATGTACGTCACGCTCGAGCCGTGCCAGATGTGCTCCGGAGCTCTGGTGCAGTCCCGCATCGACCGCGTTGTTGTCGGTGCGCCGAACCCGAAGGCCGGCTGCGCAGGTTCCATTCTCAACCTTCTGCAGATGAAGGAGTTCAACCATCAGGTGGAGATCGTTGACGGTGTCTGCACCGAGGAGTGCAGCGCACTGCTCACCGATTTCTTTCGCGACATGCGCGCCCGGGAGCGCGGGAACAAAACCTTGCAGATTTCCGAGTAAATGTCGTGCCCCACGACATGCAAATGACGCCCGGGAAAGAAGCGGGGAATCGTGGACATTTTCGCCCTTTCGGTGTACAATGAAGATTGAACAATATCCCGCCGGCGACGCGGACAGTCATCCGCCCCGACGAGCCGCGGGCTAACAGGGAGGGCTCTATGCAGATCCACGGTTTACAAAAGCTTACGCTTCTTGATTACCCCGGACATACGGCTGCCACAGTGTTCACGGGCGGCTGCAATTTCCGGTGTCCCTACTGCCACAACAGCGAGTTGGTCCTCTGCCCGGAGAAGGTCCCGATGATCTCCGAGGACGAGATCTTCAAGTTCCTCCGGCTGCGCGCCCACGTCTTGGAGGGCGTTGCCATCACCGGCGGCGAGCCGACTCTCCAGCCGGACCTTCCGGAGTTCATCGGCAAGATCCGCGCGCTCGGCTTCAAGGTCAAGCTCGACACCAACGGCCAGTCGCCTGCGGTACTGGAGCGCCTGCTCCGCACGAACCAGCTCGACTACGTCGCGATGGACATCAAAAACTGCAAGGAGCGCTACGGCGAGACCATCGGGATCCCCGAGTTCCGCACCGACGCCGTGGAGGCCTCCGTCAAGCTGCTGATGAGCAGCGGCATCCACTACGAATTCCGCACGACCGTCTCCAAGGAGCTGCACGACACGGCCTCGATGGAGCGCATCGGCCAGTGGATCGCCGGCGCACGCCACTACTACCTGCAGCCCTACCGCGACAGCGACCAGGTCATGGTCAAGGATCGTTTCCACGCGCCCGAAGCCGCAGAGCTCGTCGCATGGAAGGAAATGCTCGCCAAGATGATCCCGCTCGTCGACATCCGCGGCATGGAATGAGCGTTGCTGACGCAGCCGCACATCATTTTTCGAAAAATAATACCGGACAGAGGAACGCATCCCCTGTCCGGTTTTTGTTTTGCATATGTGTCTGTATCGGGCGTCGGCCCCAAGTCTGCGCGATCAGCGCTCCTCGCGGAAGTACGGCAGACCCAGGTGTGCGGGCGGCTGCGTCTCCTTCTTGCGCCGCATGCTGATCAGGATCAGGATGATGACCGTAACAACGTAGGGCGTCATCTTGATCAGCTCCTGCGTGGCCATCGTCACCTTGATCCACGGGAAGATCGCATCCAGCTTGTGGATGTAGAAGTGGCAGATGTAGAGGCCGCCGAACAGGAACGATCCCGCGATCGCAAACGTCGGTCGCCAGATCGCGAAGATAACGAGCGCGATGGCAAGCCAACCGCGGTCGCCGAAGCCGTTGTTGGACCACACGCCGGAGGCGTAGTCCATGATGTAGTACAGACCGCCGAAGCCCGCGATCACGCTGCCGAGGCAGGTCGCAATGTACTTGTAGCGGTTGACATGGATGCCGGCTGCATCCGCGGTCGCCGGGTTCTCACCGACTGCGCGCAGGTGAAGACCGATGCGCGTCTTGCGGAGCACGAACGCCATGATGATCGCGATGATGACCGCGAGGTACGCAAGGAAGCTGTACGACAAAAACATCGTGCCGATCGTGTCCCGGAACCAGGCGGGAGTATTTTCCAGATTCAGGCGCTTGCTGAACGCCAGGCTCGTCTTCGAGATCGTTACGGACGCAACCTCGGACTTCGCAAAACGGATCAGAGAACCGCCGAAGAAGTTGCCGAAGCCGACGCCGAACGTCGTGAGCGCAAGGCCCGTCACGTTCTGGTTCGCACGGAGCGTGACCGTGAGGAAGCAGTAGATCAGGCCCATAAACAGCGCGCCGAGGATCGATCCGCCCAGGGCGATCAGCACCGCCACGGTCCCGTTGAAGTTGTCCGTGCCGGTCTCATAGAAAAATGCTCCGATGAAACCGCTCATGGCACTCACATACATGATGCCCGGGATACCGAGGTTCAGGTGGCCGGATTTCTCGGTGAGGATCTCGCCGCTTGAACCGAACAACAGAGGGATGCCCTGGATGATCGCTCTTCTGACAAATTCAAAGAAAATCATGCGTCAAGCCCTCCTTTCGCGTCCTTCTTCCGCCGGCGGAACACCACTTTGTAGTTGAGGAAGAATTCACTTCCGATGATACAGAAAATGATGATACCGATCAGGATATCCGCAAACGCCTCGTTCATGCGCAGCATGGAGGCCATCTCCTTCGCGCCTCGCGACATGAATGCGATCAACAGCGAGGTCACGATCATGTAGAGCGGATTGAAGTGTGCCAGCCACGATACCATGATCGCGGTAAATCCGCGGTTCTTTACGGTGTTGCTCGCCACGGTGTGGTTGGTGCCGCCGACGATCAACAGACCCATGATACCGCAGATCGCGCCGGAGAGGATCATCGTGCGGATGATAACCTTCTTCACGTTGACGCCGATGTAGCGCGCTGTGTTCTCGCTCTCGCCGACAACCGTGAGCTCATAGCCGTGCTTCGCATAGCGAAGATAGATGTAAATGATGACCGTCATGAGCAACACGATGATGATGTTCAGCAGGTAATCGTACCCGCCGAAGACCGGAAGCCATCCGGTCTTCGTCTTCGCGTTGATGACGCCGATGTGTCCGGAGCCCTTCGGCACCGACCAGATGTATTCGAAGTACGAAACGATCTGCATCGCGATGTAGTTCATCATCAACGTGAACAGCGTCTCGTTCGTATTCCAGTGTGCTTTGAAAAAAGCGGGAAGGAAAGCCCATATCGCGCCTGCCAATACACTTGCGACCAGCATCACAAGGATGAGCACCGCAGACGGAAGCTTCTCCCCGAAGAGGATCATGCAGGCTGCCGTGGCGAAACCGCCGATCAGCACCTGACCCTCGCCGCCGATGTTCCAGAACCGCATCTTAAACGCCGGCGTCAGTGCAACCGCGATACCGAGCAACAGCACCGTCTCCTGCAGCAGCGCCCAGATACGGTTCTCCGTACCGAACGCGCCGTCAAACATCGTCGAGTACAGGTCAAGCGGCGAAACGCCGATGATCAGCGCGATCACGCCGCACAGCACGATACCGACGACAACCGAGAGGATGCGCACAAGCCAGACCTTCGGCCACGGCATGGCGTCCTTCTTCACGACATGGAAGAGCGGTTCCTTGACCTTGTGGGAAATGTGTTGTTCCTCGGGAACATTTTCCGAATTCTCAGTTTCAACTTTCTCAGCCTCGGCCTCGACCTTTGCAGTCCCAGTCTCGACCTTCTCAGCCTCTGCGCTAACCTTCTCAGCCTCAACCTTCTCGACCTCGGCACCGTACGCCGCGGTTTCCGCCTCGGCATCGGTCTTCACAACCTCACCCTCGTCGAGACTGATCGAGCTTGTATTGCTGTGCGTCATCGCAAGGCCGATCGCTTCCTTCGTCGTCTTCTTGGCGTCGACGATGTCGACGACCTCTCCGGACGCGATGACCATGATGCGGTCGCACAGCTCGAGCAGAACGTCGAGGTCCTCACCGACGAAGATGACCGCCGTGCCGCGCTCCTTCTGCTCATTTAACAGATTGTAGATCGTAAAGGAGGAGTTGATGTCGAGTCCGCGGACCGGATATGCCGCCATCAGCACCTTGGGTGCGGACGCGATCTCACGTCCGACGAGCACCTTCTGCACGTTACCGCCGGACAGACGACGCACCGGCGTCTTCGCGTTCGGCGTGACAACCTCGAGATCATTGATGATCGTCTCCGCGAGCGCACGCGGGTCGTTGCGGTTCAACAGAACGCTCGAGCCCTTGTTGTAGCTGCGGAGCATCATGTTGTCGATGATGTCCATATTTCCCACGAGGCCCATGCCGAGACGGTCCTCGGGAACGAACGACAGCCGGACGCCAAGCTCACGGATCTTCTTCGGATCCTTGCCGATGAGCTCCTCCGCCTCGCCGCTCTTCGGATTGTTGTAGAGGATCGAGCCCTCGCTGACCTTCTGGAGTCCTGCGATCGCCTCGAGCAGCTCTCTCTGGCCGCTGCCGGCGATACCGGCGATACCTAAGATCTCACCGCCGCGCGCCGTGAAGTTGATGTTCCGAAGGATCTGTACACCCTCGCGGTTGACGAGATTGAGATTGCTGACGCACAGGCGGTCCACAGCGTCCTTGACCTCGCTGCGGTTGATGTTCAGGCTGATCTTCTTGCCGACCATCATCTCCGTAAGCTCCGAGATGCTGGTGTCCTTCGTCTCCACGGTGCCGACGTAGCGGCCCTTGCAGAGCACGGCAACCTTCTGTGACAGCGCCATAACCTCGTTCAGCTTGTGCGTGATGATAATGATGGACTTTCCGTCATCGCGCATGCGTCGCAGCACGGCGAACAGCTTCTCCGTCTCCTGCGGCGTCAGCACGGCCGTCGGCTCATCAAGGATCAGGATGTCCGCCCCGCGGTACAGCACCTTGATGATCTCCACGGTCTGCTTCTCCGACACCGACATGTCGTAGATCTTCTTGTTCGGATCGATGTCGAAGCCGTAGCGCTCGCTGATCTCGCGCACGCGTTCCGCGTACGCGCGCAGATTAAAGCGGCCCTCGTCCTTGAGGCCGAGGACTATATTTTCCGTCGCCGTGAAAAGGTCCACCAACTTGAAATGCTGGTGGATCATGCCGATCCCGTGGGCAAATGCGTCGCGCGGGGAGCCGATGTTAACCTGCTCTCCGTTGACGAAGATCGAACCCTTGTCCGGATAGTAAATGCCGGCGATCATATTCATCAGCGTCGTCTTGCCGCTGCCGTTCTCTCCGAGAATGGCGAGGATCTCTCCCCGTTCCACCCGGAAGGAGACGTCCTCGTTGGCGACCACGCTGCCGAAGGTCTTCGTTATGCCCCGCAACTCTACTGCGGGTATGCCGTGTGTGCTCACGCGTTTCCTCCTAAAACCAATTCAGCGGGGCGCTACGGCCCCGCCGAAAGGAATTGTTACCGATTCAGATCGCTATCAATTGTGGATCAATCGTACTTCTCGTTCAGGTACTCGATACCGTCGATCTTGAGCTGGAATCCGGGCGCGCTGCGCTTCTCGGACTCATGAACATATCCGTCAGAAACGATCTCGGTGTCACCCTCGTAGTTCTTATCGAAGTTCAGGTCAGCAACATAGGAATCCAACTTCTTGCCGTCAACGGTGAATGTGCTGGTGTCGAACACCTTGATCTTGCCGGCCTTGAGGTCAGCAACAACAGCGTCAACCTTCTCCTTCGTTCCGGGAGCAGCTGCCTTGTCGTTGACTGCGGAGAGCTCTACGGAACCTTCCGAGAAACCGCCGCACCAGTCGTAAGGGATCTCCTTGCCTTCCTTCACGCAGTTAACTACGAACGTATAGTACGGAGCCCAGTTGATGCGGGAAGATACGATGAACGTGTTCGGGCAGGCAGACACGGTGCTTCCGTTGTAGGAAACGTTCGGAACGCCGGCCGTCTCGCAGGCGGTAGGAGCACCCATGGAGTCCGCATGCTGGCTGATCAGGACACAACCCTGGTTGATCAGAGCGTTGGCAGCTTCCTTCTCACCGGTCTCATCATACCAGGAACCGGTGAACTGAACCTTCATCGTAACGGACGGGCAAACCGACTTCGCTCCGAGATAGAACGAGGTGAAACCGGAGATAACCTCAGCGTAGGTGAACGCGCCGACATAACCCATAACAGCCTGCTCAGCAGTGATCTTGCCTTCCTCGATCATCTGGTTGAGCTTGAGACCTGCAGCAACACCTGCCGCATATCTGCCCTCGTAGATGCTGGCAAATGCGTTGTGGTAGTTCGGAAGGTTCTCCGTATGCGCCTTAACACCGGTCGCATGGCAGAACTGTACATCCTTGAACTCCTTCGCAGCCTCGATCATGAAGTCCTCATGACCGAACGAGTCAGCGAAGATGATCGTGCAACCATGGTCAACAAGGTCCTTGCACGCATTCTTGCACTCTTCGTTCTCACCGACGTTCGTCTTGATGATGATCTGGCTGTCGGAGAGGCCGAGATCCTTCTGCATCTGCTTCATCGCGTCGATGAAGTTCTTGTCGTAGGTCGAGTTCTCATCATGCAGGCAGATCAGACCGATCTTGATCTGCTCCTTTTCCTCCTTGCCGCATGCAGCAAGGCTGAGTACCGTCGCAACGCACAGAATCAGTAAAATAATCTTCTTCATTCTGTATACTCCTTTGCTATGTGAAATTTCACAACTATGCATAGATTATAGTCTCATTGAATCGGAAAATCAAGGGGATAGCCCGTGGAAAAAGCAGCATTTTCACTCTGTTTTTTCGTCCATATTGTCGTCCTCGGGATCGTCCGTTTCGTCCTCCTCGAAGGCTTCCTCCTCAGCGTCCGCAAACGCCTCCTCATCAGCACCGGTCAACGTCTCATCATCGGCATCAACCGACTCGTCATCGGACGTGTTGTCCTCTTCCTCCTGCGTCTTTAAGGCCTCCTGCTTCCGGCGCTTGGAACCGGGCAGCGGACGGTTGCCCAACTCATCCCAGTCCTCCTCCGCCTCATCGATCATGCGGCGGATCAGCGTGCGGGCGAGCGACGGCTTCTTTCTGCCCTCCGCCTCATGCGCGCGCTCCAGCTCATCGGCGATGCCGTTCTCGTTCACATCCTCCTCGCCGCTGGACATCAGCCACTCGCGCTGCAGGCGCTTCTCACGTGCCACGCCGGACTCGAGGTCATCGTATGCCGACAGATCGAGCTCATCGGTTTCTTCCATGTCATTCTCACGCTCCGAGAAGAGCGTGCTCGTGCCGGAGCGATGACGGCGGCGCTTCCGCTTGCTGCCGGTCGCCGCTGCGAGCGCCGCAGCGCTCTCCATCTTGGCGAGCTCCTGTGCCTGCTCCGCGTCAAGCGCATCGGACTCCGCGACAAGTCGCTCGGTCAGCACATCCACGCTCATGGCACGGTTTGCGATCACCGCGCTCGGGTGCGTTACATATTCCTTCGTCTCGGTCGGAAGGTTCTTGCTCTCCAGACGGACTTCCAGGTAGGATTTTACGAGATAGTACACAAGCGCACAGGTCGGCGTCGCCACGATCAGGCCGGGGATGCCGAACAAGCCGCCGCAGAGCATACATGCGCAGAGCACATACAGAGGACGAAGGCCGACCTTCTTGCCGACGATATGCGGATCGAGGAAGTTGCCGTCAAACTGCTGCAGTGCGACGACGAACAGTGCAAACACCAGACCTTCGAGAGGCTTGATGGAGAAGATCAGCAGCGAACACGGGATTCCGCCGAGGAACGGCCCGAAGAACGGGATCACGTTCGTCACGCCGACGATCACACTCACAAGCACCTTGTACCTGCCGATCGCGGGGAACCAGATTCCCATGATCAGGGTGCCGATGAAGCAGAGCATGCCGATGATCAGGGAGTCAACCAGCTTGCCGAGGATCGCTGCCGAGTAGATGATGTTGGCCTTGTGCAGCGTTTGGATCGCATTTTTCGAAGTGCGCTTCGGAAGGATCGCAAAGAAGAGCTTCTTGCACAGACCGATGTAGTATTCCTTGCTCGCCAGCAGATAGACGCTGACGATCGTGCCGACCAGCCAGATGTAGAGGATACGGACGACGGTCCACGTGCTCTTGAACACGAATTTTGCCGTGTCGCCGGCCATGTCGATATTAAAATACTTGGTGATGGTGTCCGCCAGTTTCTCCGAATCGGAGAACTTCTTGACAACCGGATCAAACACCTCCGCCACACGAGGGTTGCGAAGCAGGTAGGAATCGATGGTTCCCTGCAGCTGCTCCAGATATTTGGCCAGGTTCAGTGCCAGGTCCTTCAAGCTCTTGGCGAGTTCCGGGATGATGGCGACTAAAAGAAGCGTGATGATCGACAGCAGCGTCACCAGCGTCAGCAGGATACTGATGCGGCGTGCGCGCTTACGGATCTTGGCCATCCATTCTTCGTTGTTCTCCTTCTCCCGGTTGCGTGAGATCGCGAACGCAACAAGCTTCGTCTCGATGAACCGCACGAGCGGCGACATGATGAATGCGAAGATGAAGCCGGCCACTGCGGGGCCGAGTGCGCGGAACACGCTCTTGATGAAGTTGCCGAAGATCGACAGGTTCAACAGACAGAACAGCAAGAGCATCAGTGCGGCCAAGACGAGGAATGCGACCACTCCCTGCGGAGCGTAGTCCTTGATCCTGCTGAGGTTTCGCTTGGTCCGCATGTTTCGTTTTGTGCGGTTCATAGCCCGCTCATTGTTTTTTTCCATACGAAAAAAACCTCCCATTGATGGGCGTTGCCCAAGATCGGAACGGTCCGGGGACGATCACGGGGGCACAGGCGTTCCTGTGCGCTGCCGCAGCCAGAGCTACTGCCGTTCCCTCGCCGCTCGAAATCAATCCCGGCTCCGTACCGTGGGGGGCGATACGCGCCAGCGCCGCAAGACAACCGACACTGACGAAGACCCGGGAGAACATAAGCGTGGGGCATCGCGACGTGCTCGATGACCGTGCGTCTCAACCCGCAGGGAATCACTATGGTGACTGCAACCCGCAGGGAAACTGCATTTAATACAATCCGGATAAAACATTCCGTCGATTGTATCTTACGACTTTCTCCTCGTGTCTGCAAGCGGAAAATGCACGAACACGCAAAAAGAGCGCCGGCCTAAGCCGACGCTCTTCATGATCTCACATATTCAATTACTTGATCGAAACGTTCGTGATCTTGTCAACCAAAGCCTTGGTTGCAGCCTCGTCGCCGAGGTTGGTCGCTACGAAGAGGTAGTCATCGCACTTCAGAACGCCTGCAGCAACACCTTCCATAGCCTCAACGATCATCCAGTCGCCGTAGTCGGACAGTACCTTGTAAACCATACCGATCTGGGACTTGAACTGCTCATCCGAAAGGGTTCCGATGTAGGTGGTCGTCATGCTGAGCACATCCGTGTAGCCCTGCATGAGAACGAGTGCGTTGTTCTCAGTCGTAACCGGCTCCCAGTCGCCTGCGATGTTGCAGTACAGAGCCTTGCCGTTGCCGAGTGCGATCACAGCCTGGCCGTTCTCGAACTTGGTAGCAACGTCACCGGTCGGTGCCTGAGTAGGCTCCGCAGTCGGCTCCGGAGTAGGAGTGTCAACCGGTGCATCCGTAGGCTCCGGAGTAGGAGTATCTACCGGTACGTCCGTCGGCTCCGGGGTAGGAGTGTCAATCGGCGCCTGCGTAGGAGTAGGCGTGTCGATCGGCTCGGGACCGTCCGTAGGAGTAGGCTTATTGACATTGACCATCGTCAGGAAAGGAGTGGCAATGTCTGCGATCTGCTTCACGCTCATGAGGTCGCTCGGAGCCTTAACGCCGCAGTCACCGGGCTCTACCGAGAACTTGATCGAAAGGTTCACCTTCTTGCCGCTGTCCTTATCCTCTGCATTCATCTTGAGGTCTGCAGTGTAACCGTCCTTGTCAGCCGATACGCGGATCACGGACTCCAACGGAACCTCGCCCTCAAAATTCTTGATCTTGTCGATAACACCATCCAGCTCGGTAGCAAGCTTGTTGATCTCCTCATCGCTGATGATCTCGCTCGAAGCGCCCTCAGCCTGCTCACGATACTGATCCAGCATCTTGTTGAGATCCTGGCCCTTGACGGACTGGATCATCTGGTCAACATACTCCTCGGTGAGGCCGTAAGCCTTGCCAACCTCGAGGATGTCGTTCTTGTACTCGGAAACGAGCTTGTCGAAATACTTGTTAACGTCGAACTTCATGTTCTTGGTCGAGTTCACAGCGGACTCGGCAAGACCCTTGAAGTCAGCCTTGAAGAAGTCGCGGATCGCGGTAACAACCTGAGCGTAGTCTTCCTTCGTCTTCAGCGTTGCGGTGTAATCGCCGTCCTCGCCGTCCATCTTCGTGTTCTTGAGCATGTTCTCGAAGAGACCTACCATCGAGTCGATGCACTTCTTCTGGAAATTCTCGTCACCCTTCGGAAGATCATCCGGAAGCGGGAACTTGAACCAGCCGAGCTTGCTGAGATCGATCGAATCGCTGATCGACTTAACCATGTCATCGCTGCCCGCGCTGCTGAGAACCTTGAGGCCTGCCTCAGCGATGCCCTTGAGGTTCAGATACAGATTGTTGTCAGCAACAACACAGATGTTGTCAATAGCAACATCAATCTTCTTGCCGGCTACATCCATCGATACATTGAATCCGAAGCTGCCGAGCTGCTTCTCGGAATCCATAGCGCACGTGATCGAGCCCTTGATGCTCTGTCCGTCGTACGACATATCAAAATCCGCCTTGGTAACACCGGACTTGGTGTTTGCCATCGCCTCGAGCATGTCAAACATGTCGCCCTTGACGATCTTAGGCTTCTTGTCCTCCTCCTCGTCCTTGCTGCCGCAGCCGGCGAGCATGGTGAACGAGAGGCAGAGGACCATAAGCAATGCAATTAATTTCTTCATTACAGTTTCCTCCATTTTGCCATTACCTATATTGTGCAGGGAAACTACATTTACCGTTCCCACGGACTTATTCTACCGCAAACCTTCTGAAAAATCAATAGGGTTTTTCAAATACGTCCGAAAGCGCGGCCAATTGCGCGAGTGTAAGAGCCTCCCCGCGCACTGTTTCCGGGAGTCCCGCGGCCCGCAGCGCGGCGACCGCCTCCTCCTTCGTGCAGGCCAGTTCCCCGCTGCCTGCCAGACTGTTCACGAGCGTCTTGCGACGCTGTGCAAACGCGGCACGGATCACCGCGAACAATCTCTCCTCACTCTTCACCTTGACCGGCGGCTCCTTGCGGAGCGTCAGCCGGATCACCGCCGATCCCACGTTCGGGCGCGGCATGAAGCAGTTCTGCGGCACATACGCCGCAATGTACGCCTCCGCGTAATACTGCACCGCAAGCGACAGCGCGCCGTAGTCCTTGCTGCCGGGGCCCGCCTGCATGCGCTCGGCGACCTCCCTCTGCACCATGACGGTGATATTTTCCACGGGGATATGCTTCTCAAACAGCCCCATGACGATCGGCGTCGTTATGTAATAGGGAAGATTGGCCACGACCTTGATCGGTCTGCCCCCGCGCTCCCGCACGAGCGCCTCGACGTCGGTCTTGAGGATATCCCCGTTGATGACCGTGAGGTTGTCGTACATGCGGCACGTGTCCTCCGTCAGAATGGGGATCAGATTCCGGTCAATCTCCACCGCGATGACTTCCTTCGCGCGCTCGCACAGCACCTGCGTCATCGTGCCGATGCCCGGCCCGATCTCCAGCACCGTGTCGTCCTTCGTCACGCCCGCCGCGTCGATGATCTTGTCGAGCACGTGCGCGTCGATCAGAAAATTCTGCCCGAACTTCTTCTGGAATGCAAACCCGTATCGCTTCAGGACCGCAACGGTCTCCTTCGGATCACTCAGATACGCCATATTTCCCCTTTCCGGCGTTTCGAAACGCCGATTCCACAGTTTTCGAAAAATGATCTGCTCTCAGCCGATCCCGAACAGCTCTCTCGCGTTGGCCTCCGTCGCGCGGATGACCTCGTCCTCTCCGATGCCCTTGATCTCCGCGAGCTTCGTGACGACGTACGGGAGATATCCCGAGTCGTTGCGCTTGCCGCGGAACGGCACTGGCGCCATGTAGGGCGCATCGGTCTCAAGCACGATCTGCGAAAGCGGTGCCGCCGCTACCACGTCGGGCAGGCGTCTCGCGTTCTTGAAGGTCAGCACACCGCCGACGCCGATGTGAAATCCGAGCTTGCGGTACTCTGCCGCCGTCTCGGGGGAGCCGCTGAAGCAGTGGATGATGCCGCCGGGGCAGTTCTCGGCGCCCTGGCCGGTCACATTTTCCGAATTGTTCCTGCCGCCCGCGAACGTCTCCGCGTACTCGCGCATGATCGCGAGCGTGTCCGCCTCCGCGCCGCGCGAGTGGATGATCACCGGGAGCGAGAGCTCCGCTGCCAGCGCCAGCTGTCTTCGGAACCAGTAAGCCTGTGCCGCGCGCTGTGCGTCGCGCTCCTCGTCGGTGAGCTCGTCCTCATGGCCGTAGTCCAAGCCGATCTCGCCGATCGCGACGACCTTCGGATCCGCCGCCAGCGACCGGAGTTCCTCGATGTCCGCATCGGTCATCTTCGGCGCATCGTCCGGGTGCACCCCGACGCTCGCATACACAAACTCCCACTCCCGTGCAAGCGCCACGGAAGCCCGCGAGCCGCGCATGGAGGCTCCGACATTGACCACGGTGCCGATCCCGCGTGAAGAAAGACCGCGAAGCAGCGCTTCCCGGTCCTCGTCAAACCAATCGTCATCATAGTGTGCATGCGTGTCGAAAATCATCTGTATCCTCAGCCGTGCAGCCCGTTTGATTGGCGTACCATGTCCTCCACGACGATGTCGTAGATCTCACCGACCGTGTTGCAGTACTCCAGGATCTTCCAGGGCTCATTCGTGTGAAAATGGATCTTGATCAGGTCCTCATCGCCCGCTGCGATCAGCGAGTTGCCCTCAAAATGCGACTTGATGTAGTCCGCGATCTCATCCTCGTCGAGATCCTTGTCCCGGCGATCGATCAGAAGCTGTGTGTCGTAGCGATATGCGAAGGGATCGTCCTCCGCGTCGATGCTGTGAATCGGTTCCATCTCAATATCTCCCGTAACATAGTTTACGGGACGGATCAATCGACCCGCCCCGCGGTTGTCTGACTGCAGTTGACAGTATATCGCAGATGCTCTGAAAAATCAAGGACAGCTCCGCCCTTACTGTTCGCTGAGCGCAACGCCCGTGCCGAGCACTCTGCAGCACCGCAGTTCGGGCACTTCTCCAAAAACTTCTCAGTAATAACATGCTTTGTCATTGTGCAAAATCTCCTTTCGCAATATGGTAATGTATATTTACCATATTGTCAAGAAAAATCGGCGCAGGAGCTCTCCGTGCGCCGATGTCAGATCATTTTTCTACTATTATACTATTCCAGCGAATACTTCTGGTCGAAGGTGTCGTAAATCTGGTTGAATTCCATGTTGCCGAACTTGATGCCGCTCAGGTACTCGTGCGTGTCAAATCCGCCTCGCTCAACCTCGATCACCGCAACGGCGATGTTGCTGCAGTGGTCGGAAATACGCTCGTAGTTGTTGAGGATGTCCGAGAGGATGAAGCCCATCTCGATCGAGCAGCCGCCGCGCTGCAGACGCGTGATGTGGTTGGTCTTGATCGTGCCGGTGAGCTTGTCGATGACCTGCTCAAGAGGCTCGACGCGGAATGCAAACTCGAGGTCGTCCTTCGTGTAGCACTCGGTCGTCATCGAGAGGATCTCGTCGATGGCGCTCGTGAGCACGCGAAGCTCTGCGGTCGCCTCCTCCGTGAAGCTCAGGCGCTTCTCGCGGATCTCCTCCGCTGCCTTGTAGAGGTTGACTGCGTGGTCGCCCAGGCGCTCGAAATCGCCGATCGTGTGGAGCATTTTCGAAATGATGCGTCCGTCGTGATCCGAGACGGTCTTCGAGGAGAGGTTGACCAGGTAGCTGCCGAGCTTGTCCTCGTACATGTCGAGCTCATTTTCCACGCGAAGCACCTCGGCCACGCGCTCATCCGTGTAATTGTCGAACAGGCTCATCGCGTCGTAGAGGTTCTGGCACGCGAGCTCAGCCATCTTCTTCGTCAGGTTGTTACACTCGGCGACAGCCACGGACGGGGAACGAAGGACACGGACATCGAGGAAGCTGAGGTTCTGCTGCATCTCCGACTCTTCCTTCGGCTGCTTGATGATGCGCTCCGTCAGGCGGGTGAGGCCCTTGGAGAACGGCAGCAGCACGATCGTGGTCAGGATGTTGAACGCGGTGTGCACGATGGCGATGCCGACGCTGCCGATCGAACTCGACAGAAATGCCGGCGGGTTGATCGCGCTGATCAGGCAGAATACCGACAGCCAGATCGCGGTGCCGAGGATCTTGATCATCACGTGCACCGTCGCCACGCGCTTTGCCTTGTAGTTCGTTCCGATACAGGAAATGAGGGACGTCGCGCAGGTACCGATGTTCAAGCCCATGATGATCGGGATCGCCATGGCGAACGTCAGGATACCGCCCTCGGAGATGGCGATCAAAATACCGATGGTCGCCGCGGAGGACTGGATCACGGCCGTGATCAGCAAGCCCATCAGCACACCGAAGATCGGGTTGTTAAACTTGGTCATCAACTCGCGGAACTCGGGCACGTCGCGCAGCGGGCTGACCGCCTCCGACATCATGCTCATACCCTTCATCAGGATGGCAAATCCGACGAACACGGTTCCGATGCTCTTGAATTTGTCCTTCTTGGAAAACATGATAAAGCCGATGCCGATCAGCGCCAAGAACGGCGAGAAGAACTCCGGCTTGAGCAGTGTGAGCCACCAGGTGCCCGATGAGATCGAGCCGAGTGTTAAGAGCCATCCGGTAAATGTCGTTCCGATGTTCGCGCCGAAGATGACGGCGAGCGTCTGTCCGAACTGCATGATACCGGAGTTGACGAGACCGACCAGCATGACGGTCGTCGCCGAGGAGGACTGCATCGCGATCGTGATACCTGCGCCGAGCGCGATGCTCACGATCGGGTTGGCGGACGTCTGCTTGAGCATTCGCTCGAGCCGGCCGCCGGCCATTTTCTCAAGTGCCTGTGACATGACACGCATGCCGAACATAAAAAAAACAAGACCGCCCACGAGCTCTGCGATGTTCATCATACTCATCCCGTTGCCCGCGGCAGTCGTCGCCATTAACGTCATCAATCTGATACCGGTCATATTCATTCTCCTTCGCGCATCATCCTCGGATGCGTTCTTCTGCTACGCACTGCAGGTTTCATTTCATCTATTCGTACGCCGACAGTGTATCGGAAGAAAGTGAAAAGACCGTTATCGTTATGTTAAATCGATGTTAAACGTGAATATGGTGACAGGGGAATGACAAAAGAGCTGTCACTCCCTGTCACCTTTTGTTTTGTCTCAGCCGCCCGAGCCTCCGCCGCTGCCGCCGCTGCCGCCGCTTCCCGAGCGGTCGTGCATCATGTGCTCCAGCGTGATCAGGATCGCGACGATGACCATCTCCATGTCCGGCCGGTAGATGTCGATGCAGTACTTGTCGTGGATCGAGAACATTTTCTGACCGACGACCGCAGCGATGTTCCCCCTCTCATCGTAGAGTTCGAAGTTCAGCCCGAGGACATTGCCGCGGAGCTGCCAGCCGAGTCCCTCGATGTTGGTGACATCCGAGATGATGTGGAACAGCTCGTTCGACATCTCGAAGATGAAACCATCGAACATCGTGATGAAATGCCGCTTGTGGAGCGAAAAAAACTTTCTGGTGATCTGCGCGATCACGCGTCCGTTCTCATCGCGGATGTCCGTGCGGTCGTGAAGAGACGGAAAATGTGTCTCCACCGTATAGATCACGGCACCGTCATCGTCGGTGATCGTGATGCGGTGATGCAGCGTGAACACCTTCTTCGACGTGTACAGTGAGTACACCGGCATGCCGAACGCACTGACGTTGTTTACATTGGCCTTCGTTCCCCGTTCATGGAAACGATGGATCCCGGAATAACTTCCCATAGTGTCCCCCTTATCTCAATCAATATTGTATTCGACCTTCTTCTCGGCGGTGAGCTCCGCGCCCGGGAACTGCTTCTGCGCCTCGGCAAGCAGTGCCTTGTAATCCTTGTACGGTGCGAACCATGCGCCGGTGCCGTCGGCCAGCAGGAACTCTCTCGGCCCTGCAAGATACGTGATCGCGTCCGGCACGTACGCAAGACGGCCGAAGCTCTTCGCGTCGACCAGGCTCACCGTGTAGTTGTCGCAGAGCGCGATGATCTCTCCGTCCTCGATCATGTAGGCGATCTTCGTCGGGACGTCAATACTGTTCACACAGGTGCCGTCGGCAATGTTGTAGATCTTCGCCTGGTAGTCATCGCCCTCCAAAATGATGTGCTTTCCGTCCTTCGTGAACCCGAGGAAGCACACCGAATGCACCGACAGCGGGATCGTGAGCACCGTCTCCCCCGTGGAGAGCGCGAGAATGCGCACGTTGCCGTCCCGGCACGAGATCGCCGCGTAGGCACCGTCGTCGGAGCAGGCGAGATAACTCAGATTCTTCCCCTCGGCAAACCGGCTCAGCGCTGAGTCACCCGGTTTCGTCATCGTGCCTGTTGCAAGGTCGATGATGACGGGCGCCTCCCCGTACTCGGAGACCAGGATCTTTCCGCTGTCTCCGCAGAACGCGACAGCGCCGGCGTTGGAGAGGCTGCTCTCCGCGTAGATGCATCGCTCCTCCCGAAGGTCGATGACCGCGACGCCGTACGAGCCGTACAGGGCCAGCAGCTGTCCGTCCGCTGACACGCAGGCGCCGGTGTACGACGGAGAAGCCCCGAGATCCTCATAGTGAAGGGATCGGATGGTCCCGGCCTTCGGATCGATAAGGTTCACGGTACCGAATCTGGCGATGACAAAGTATTTTTCGAAAAATCCTGTTCCGATCGGCGCCGTTGCGTCACCGTCGGTGTAGAGAAGATCCCCGTTCCGGTCGTAGAAATAGAACGTTCGGAGATAGCGATCATCGATCAGGACATAATAGTCCGAATCCGGTGCAACCGCGTAACCGCAGGAAACGACCTGCAGGTCGGGCAGCTTCTTCAGGTCGGACGCCATATGATACCGCATCACCGCAAGGTTGTTCGAGATCGGGATACGGAACACGATGCCGCCGTTTAAGATCTTCATGTCCTCCATGAACGCGCCCGTGGAAACCGTTGTCACCGTGTTGTCGGAATACACTCTTCCCGTGTCGGTGTTGACGGGGATGATCTCTCCGTTGCGGCAGCCGATGTACGCGGTGCTCGAGTTGCTCACGAGGTCCAATGTGACCGTCATCCCGGGCATCGCGATCTGCGCTTTCAGATCGCCGCTCACCTCGTCGAAGGAGTAGACGTCGCTGTCGATCGCGATCACGACATCCTGTTTCCCCTGGTACGAGTGCGACGAGATCAGCGTGCGGAATGCGTTCCCGTTCCGTATATTCAGCGGGATCTCCTTGTCATACAGCCGCTCCCCGTCTGCGAGGCGGGCCACATCGAGCGTCAGCGCCGTTATGTTCCCGAATATGAAATCGTAGTTTGTGCTGACGGTCGCAAGATTGCCGGCTTCCGTCAACGTGAGCGCGAAGATGTACTCCTCCGAGGCCTCCACCGCAGCGGAGGAATTGTCGCTCAGGTCATAGATCGTGACAAGCGCCGGTTTCCCCGCCTCCGGCTTGTGGGCCATCGCAAAATACCGCCCGTCCTTCGAGAGGCCGTACTCCCCCTGGAAGTTCCGGTCCTCCGTGTTGCGGAGCACCGTCTTCACCGTGAAGTCGGACAGGGCGATGATACGGATCTCAGACAGGCTGTAGCAGATCACCATGTCGTATTGATCGTAAAATGCGCACCCGTAGATGGTTCCGACATCATCGAGGCGATTCTTCACCGTTCCCGCGTAGTCGTACAGGACCATGCCGTCAGCATACACGATCACGATGCCGTTCGCATCCGCAAACGCAGTGAGAACATGGACAGTCCTGTTGCCTTCCACCGCGGGCGGGATCTTACACAGAAGCTCCCCCGTGTCGCTGTTCCAGACGTACACGTTGTTCCCGTCGTCAAACGAGGTCAGATACCGCAAGCTCTTGTCAAGCGTCATGTCACTCACGGTCAGCTCGTGCTTGAGCACGCGGTCGTACGCGAGCCTGTTCCCGCAGTCATACACGTGGAGCGCAGCGGCCAGCGCATACTCCGCCTCCGCCACGAACGGTCGGTCATCCTTCTCCGACGGGAGTCCCGCAGAGGCGATGAGCACGGCATCCTCGCGGAACCCTTCCGCGAGCTGGAGCATCGCTTCCTCGGCGTAGAAGCGGGACTGGTTCACCTGCTTCTCGCGGTATTCGGCGAGGATCTCATCGGCGAGACGCGTCTTCTCCTCCGCGAGGATCGACATCTCGTCCGCCAGTTTCGTCTTCTCATCGGCCAGCTTGGTCTTGTCGTCCGCGAGCACGGACTTCTCCTCCGCAAGCACCGCCTTCTCGTCGGCCAGCTTCTTCATGCGGTCGGCGACGCGCGCGTTGTAGACGCCGAATGCGGCGCCCGCGACGGCAATGATGCCGGCGGCAACGCCGGCGACCATAAGGTTTCGTTTCAAAATGCGCTCGCGGTGACGCTGGCGCAGGTCATCGTACGTGCAGCCGAGGATCGGCGCGGCAAGGCGGAGAAGCTCCGTCTTGAACTTCCGGTTCCGCTCCGCGGGCGTTGTGCCCCTCACGTCCGCCGCCAGTGGCTCCACGGTATTCCCGCTCTCGTCGACCAGCAGCATGGGCGGAAAGCTCTGCTCCGGCTCGCCGTCCACCAGGATCGCGAGCACGTGCTGACGGTCATGCATTTCGATAAATGTCTCGATCTCCTTGGAGACCCAGTACGAGCCCGGCGTCTCCGGCGAGCAGATCACGATCAGGTACTCCGACTCGCGCAGCGCCGACGCGATGTTGTCGTTTAAGTCGCTTCCGATCGGCAGTTCCTCCTGGTCGCGGAACACTCGCTGTATCTTCTTTTTGCCCGTCTTCTTCTGTACCGCCGCAGGCACATGGTACGTCTCGAGTCCCGTGTGGACTTTCTTCGCGAACTCCATGTCGAGCGGCGCGTGCCGATAGCTGATGAACGCATCGTATCTCATCGGTTATTCCTCACATTTTTCGTAGGTCTTTGCGAAGATTCCGCCCTCGATGACGTAGACGTCCGACGGATCGTCCACGCGCACGGCAAGGTAGTCGCCCGTCCGTCCGAGATAGTATTTGTCGCGGTCCCACATGGTGAACACCTTCACGCGGCCCGTGATCTCCTTCGCATAGATGCCGTCGCCACCCACCGAGATGCAGCTCTTCGCGAACGGCAGCAACGGGATCCGTTCCCCCGTCGCGTTGTCGATGACGTTGGGCGGATACTCGCCGGGGTAGACGTAAGGCTCGTCGGCGACGCGGTAGGACCGCTCGAACTTCGCCCTCTGGATCGGGTAGATCTCGCCGTTGACATTGAGGATGATGTACGTATCCTCCTCGATGGTCATGTCGATATCGCCCTCCAGCGTGCGGATCGCGACCTCCCTGCCCGGCGCTGCAAGGTCTGCGGCCTGCACGAAGCCGACGTGGAACATCTTCTTGCGATAGCGGGAATACTCGGAAAGATCGGCGCGGTACTCGCCCGCGTACAGGATCACCGAGGTGTCGAAATACTCATTCATTCTCGCCGCGATAAACCGGCTGATATCGTCCTTCTCGTAGCGCACGCCGGCCTTCACGATCAGATCCTTCTTCAGAAATCCGCCCGCCTTGACCAGATGTCCGCCGCCACCGCCGAGGTTCTCGGCGAGGAAGGACGCCAGCTCGTTGGCCTTGACCTCCTTCACGCAACTGCGCACGGAGTATTTTACGCCCGAGGGCAAAATGTTGTAGACGACGCAGCTGTGGACGCCGTCGACCTCCAAAAACATGTCGCTGATGATCCCGAGGATGTTGGAGTCGCACAGACCCGCCTCGACGATCCCGTAGAAGCGCTCCTCGTTCACGGTCGTATTTTTCAACGCGTCGCCCGCGATACGCAGCTCCTCAATCGAGAGGTTGGAGTTGCGGAAGAGCGTGATCAGCGCCTTGTTGAAGGCCGCCAGATCCCGAAGGTCGCGGTCGCTCGGGTGCGAGATCTCCGTGAAGTCACCCGTGTCCGTCATCAGCCCGTAATACAGCGCGGTCGCGATGTTTTTGTCCTCGTTGATGTCGATGCCCTCCGCGCGGAGCAGCTCGAACATCACGGTCGAGCACGAGCCGTAGTTGCTCCTCACCTCGCTCATCGCGGGGAGCTCAGAGGAGATCTGGTGATGGTCGATGACGGCAACCGTTTTCGCGGAAAATGCGGTGACGTTGCTCTCACCGTACTGGCAGTCCACGGTGATCAGAAGCTCCGGATCGTCCAGGCTTTCGACATGCTCACAGTTGATCCCGAGGTCCTCGTTCATCAGCACGAGATTGCTCTTCGTGATCACGTTCGCTCCGCCGTAGACAAACCTCGCAGCGATCCCCTTCCTCTCAAGATACCACCGAAGCGCGTAGCCGCTCGCCAGCGCGTCGGCGTCCGGGTTGTCGTGACACTGGATGACAATCCCGTCAAACCGGGTAAGATCCGACAACCGAAATGC
>JAFZMO010000006.1 GCA_017551165.1 Lachnospiraceae bacterium | reverse complement strand
TCAACAGTTACGGGACACTCATAGAGGTCACCCTTGTAAGCGGCCTTGATGGCACTGCGGCGCTTCTCGGAAAGAACGATCGGGAAGCAGTCACGGCTTACAGCAACAATACCAAGTTTTACTACAGGGATGTTGTTCATTTGTAAGTACCAAACCTTTCTCTTGCTCTATATTTGGCGTATGCCGCCATTAAAACTATTATACTTTATCGGAAAATGACTGTCAACAGAAAACCCGTAGTTTGGAGGTCAAACATACGGGTTGTTTTCGTGCGGAAAATGCGGTCAAAGTAACAAAGTTGTAAGAAATATGTAAAACAATCGTAATGAGTATTCAACACATATGTAATAGTTGTGTGTTATACTGGTATCATAACAAATCGGGGGTACTGATCATGAAACGTTTTCTTACGATCCTTGTAATCTTGTGTGCGGTTCTTGCGCTGGCGGCATGCGGCAAGAAGCCTACGGACGGAAATGACACCGCCACGACGCCGACTGCAACTCCGGCAGAGACGGCCAAGCCGACGGAGGTGCTGACGCCGACTGCGGAAGCAACACCTACGGCAGAGCCGACTGCGGAAGCAACACCTACAGCAGAGCCGACGGCAGAAGCGACGCCTACGGCTGAGCCGACTGCGGAAGCAACGCCGACAGAGGCGGTTGTGCCGACGAAGGCACCGTTGCCCACAAGGATCCCGACACCGTCGATCCCTGCGGAGATCCCGGACGGTTGCGTTTTGGAGTGGCTGCCGGAGAAGACGATGTATTACACGACCGGCGGTCAGTTGGGAAGAGAACTCACATTTTGCGATTACGACGAGAACGGCAATATGCTTTGGGAGGTTTGGTTGAAGGAGATCGACGATACTCCTTCCGATGTTGACAAGCAGATATGGAAGGAGATCGCCCGAAAGGAAACCTCCTATGAGAACGGAAGGATCGTGAAGGAACTCCTCGGCGACGAAACCGGTACGGTTAAGACCATCACGTATGTGTATGACGCAAACGGCACGGAGACGCGCACATTTTCCGAGGCGGACGGCAGCGTCGATCATACCGATGTGTTTACGTTCAACAAGGACGGCAAGCTGCTCCGCAAGACACGCACGAAGGCCGGAGTGTCGACCGTTCTGTACGAGGCAGAGTATGACGCATCCGGAAGAGTCATCAAGGATGTAACGTGTGCAACCGATGACAGCGGTGTATATTATCTGACGTCCGAGTTCCGCTACTCGGAGAACGGCTCTGTCCGGACGACCGTTAGGTCCAACGACCGTGCGGGAAAGCAGATCGTGAGCGTAAAGGAAACCAATTGCGACGCTAAGGGAAACACGACTCGCGAGGAGTACAAGGAATTTGCCGCGGACAATGCTGTTACGTATCATTCGGTAGATGAGTACGAGTATACGGACGGCAATGTTGTGAAGTGGACGCAGACTGTGGATTCGACGGACCTGGGCATCAACACAACTTACGTGACGGAGTATAAGTACGAGTTTGACGCGAACGGAAGGATGACAAAACTTGCGGTTACGGAAGACGGTGTCAATACCTGGGGGCGCGATTGGGAGTATTCGGCGGAAGGCAGAGTGATATTTTACAGGGAGCGCCATTTCAACGTAGACGGTTCGCTTCATGTAGAGGAAAGAGAGGAATTCAAGTACGATGAGTATGGAAATCTGACCATGCATTCCGGCACAGGCGAAGAGTATTCCGAGTATGACGCGTACTACACTCCGAGAGTCATCACGGAGGAGCTCCATAAGCAGCTTGGTGAGGAGAAATCGGATCTGTTGAAGAACGATGAGGACTGGTATTAAGTATCGGAAAAAGCTCCGTGCAACGTCTTGCGTTGCACGGAGCTTTTGAATGTTGGGGAATATGTGACAAAAGAACCGTTCCATTGTCACACTGTGACAGAGGGACGGTTCTTTTGTCGGATCACTTGATCGCCAGAGCTCCGAGGACCAGCTCGGCCGCCTCGCTGTCGTATTGGAAACCGCAGGACGAGACGCGCACGGGCTTGCCGTTCACGGTTGCGATCAGCTCGAACCCGTAGCCGCCCCAGCCGTCGCTGTACTGGAATCCGGTCCAGTCGATGCCGGCGTACGTGCAGGTGATGTCTACCTGCTCGTTGGTGTAGGTGTTCTTGTTGTAGTTGTACTTCTGGGTGGCGGTTTTTTCCGACTCCATGTTGAACGTGAAATAGGAGAAATCCGACTTCTTTACGGAGCAGACGCTCGTGTCCTCATCGCTGAACACATCGCCCTTGCGGAATGTCCATCCCTCGGGAATGCCGACGGTGAAGTCGCCCCATACTTCCGTGGTCGCGATCGCAAGTGCTGGTGCCTCCGTGGGGGTCGGATCGTCCGGCGCCTCTGTGGGAGTAGGATCCTCGGCAACGGTGGGCGTCGCCTTCTTCGAGTCCTTGTCGGACTTCTTCTCACGGTCATTTTCCTCGTCGTCGCCGCATGCGGCAAGGCAGAAGCACATGCCGAGCGCGAGCAGCAGGATCAATAGTTTTTTCATAGTAGTATTCCTCCTTGTATTTGAGTGGGTCACCCTGTCACCAACCGTCCCCGTTTACTCCGGAAGCGGTGCAATCTGCTTGCGGTAGATCTTCACGAGGAAGACCGCACACAGCAGGGCCGAGACAACCTCGGCGATCGGGTACGAGAGCCATACGCAGTCGAGCTTCTTCACGATCTTCGCCATGAACCATGCGACGGGCAACAGGATGACAACCTGACGGCAGAACGACACGATGGTCGCGTAGAGGCCGTTGCCGAGCGCCTGGAACACCGAGATCGTGATGATCGAGAACGATGCGAACAGGAAGTGCAGGCTGATGTAGTGGAACGCGGGAACGCCGTACAGGACGAGCGTGTCAAGCGATTCCTTGTTCTCGCTGAACAGCGAGAGCAGCTGCTCGGGGAACACCCAGAACAGTATGGTTCCGACGAGCATGATGCCTGCGGCGATGATGTAGCTTAAGCGCAGCGTCTCCAGCATTCGCTTCTTGCGCTGTGCACCGTAGTTGTAGGCCAGGATCGGTACCATGCCGGAGTTGAAACCGAAGACCGGCATGAAGATGAAGCTCTGGATCTTAAAGTAAATACCGAACACCGTGACGGCATCCTTGGAGAATCCGCCGATGAGAAGGTTCAGCACGTACGTGATGACCGAGGCGATCGCCTGCATCAGGATGCTCGGGAAAGCAACCTTGTAGATGTCGCGCAGCGTCTCACCGTGAAGGTGGAAACCGCGCATCGAGATGCTGACTTCCTTGTTCTTCGTGAGGTTGAAGATCAGGCCGAGGCATGCGGCAACCATCTGACCGATGACGGTCGCGATCGCGGCCCCCTTGACGCCGAGCTGCGGGAGTCCGAAGTGGCCGAACACGAGAGCGTAGTCGAGGAAAATGTTGACGATCGCGCCGGTTCCCTGCGTGATCATCGCGTAGATGGTCTTGCCGGTCGACTGCAGCAGGCGCTCGAAGAGCACCTGGAAGAACACGCCGAACGACAGGCCCATGACGATCGAGAGATAGTCGCGGCCGTAGCCGATCGTCTTCATCGTGACGTCATATTTTTCCGCAAAATCCTTGGCGTTGAACTGCGAGCGGATGAACGGCTCGGCGAGCGTGAAACCGAGGATGCAGAAGACGACAGCGTAGATGATGTAGAGGAAGATACCGTGTGTCGCCGCGCGGTTGACGCCCTTCTGGTCCTTGCGACCGAGGTTGAACGACAGCAGAGCGTTGATACCGACGCCGGTGCCCACGCCCATCGCGATCAGCAGTGTCTGTGCGGGAAATGCGAGCGTCACGGCGGTCATCGCGTCCTGGTCGTACTTCGAGACGAAGATACTGTCGACGATGTTGTACAGAGCCTGCACGAGCATCGACGCCACCATCGGCAGCGACATGCTCACGAGAAGCTTCGGGATGGGCATGACGCCCATCTTGTTTTCTTTTTGACTCATGGGTTTGTTGGCTTCCATATTGATTCCTTTTATTCAGACGGTAAGCCGCCGAGGGGCATTTCCACTCGGCGGCTTGATATCGGTTTTGCAATTCACTAATTAAACCTGTGAACAGTTCACTTGTCAAGAGAAAAGAGAGATTTTCCGAAAAATCACTCGCGCTCCTCGCGGAACTCGCCGGTGAAAACGTTGCGGCGATATACGAAACCGCTGTGGAGATTCGGGATCACCACGGAGATCAGCTTCTTGCCGGAGCCGTCCGTGAGCGTCAGCGTGTCGCCCTTCGAGAGGCGGAACGGACATACGTACGTGCTGCCCTCGGGAGTGATGAGCGAGCCGTCCTCGGCGGTCTTCGCGCAGTCGATGCGGAGCGTGCCGTGAGCGGGGATGACCGTGCCGACCGGAAGGCTGTAGGACTTCTCGGTGCCGTCGGCGGACTCACCGCCGTCCTTGAGGGTGTAACCCGCAACGCTGACCTCAGCGTCGGTCGGGTTGACGAGCACGATGGCGTCCTTGCCGCGCGCGTCGAGGTAGTCGATCGTCACGGTGGCGGAAGGATCCGCCTTGGTGTGGAGAACAACTTCGATCTGGCCGTTTGCGATGTCGGAAGCCTTCAGCGTGAGTTTGGCGTTCGTGTTCTTTACACCGTTGACCTCCCAGTAGTCAAACTGGAAGCCGTCGGCGTAGATCGCCGAAACCTCGGTGTCGTACTCCTCGAAGTATGTGCCGCTGAACGACTGCTGTGCGGGAGCCGTGTAGGAGTTCACGATCAGCTGTGCGTTGCGGTCGCCCGTGACGGAGAGGTAGAAGGTCTTGCCGAGCACGAAACGGCTCTTCATAAAGGAGAGGGAGCGGGCCGGACGCTCGGTCGCGAAGTCCGTGATCTCCTGCATGCGCTCGTGGTACTGGCTCTCGTCCACCCACTCAGCGTCCTCGGCGCCGAGCGAAGCGATGTAGTTGTAGTAGTAATGCATCTCGTTGTCGCGGGATGCGTTCATCGCATCAAGTGTAGCCTGGATATTGGCTGCCGACAGAGCGCCGTTCGCAAAATCCTGCGTCTTCTTCACGAAGTATTCCACGCAGTCGTCGCGCTTCAAGAGAGCGTCGAGCAGGCGGGAGTAACGGTCGTTGCCCTCGGTCAGCACCTGGCGGAGCGTATCGTAGTTGGGCTTGACTTCCATCTGGCCGTACAGCGAGTAGGTGTAGTCAATGTCGTGCAGCAGGAAGCGCCAGCGTCCGTCGTACACGCCCTCACCGAGCGACTCGCCCTCGGCGGGAACGTAGCGGAAGCACTTGTAGTTGTTGTTCGGCCAGTCCTTGTTGCAGAGGTAAATGTTGTACGCCATATAGTCGAGGTAATCCTCAACATCCATCCAGCGGCAGAGCTCTGCGTAGTTGGCGTTGTTGGTCAGATCCATGTAAGCGAAGCGGTAGTAGTCCTCATCGTACGCCTTCGCCCAGGTGTTGTTGAAGTCGTCGCCTTCCTCGGTCTTCTTGTAGCCGTCGCCGCCCTCGAGGATGACGAACTCGCCCTCCTTGTAGTCCTCCGCACCGCTCGCTTTTGCAGCAGCCTTGGCGGGGAAGTCGCCGTAACGGCTCTTGAAGTACTCGTCACAGTAGGAGGCGTGTACCCAGAAGAAACCGTAGTACTGTCCGTTGATGTAGCACACAGCCGGAGCGACGCTCTCGTACTCCTCAAAGCCCGCGTCTATAGCGAGCGTCTGGTTGAGCTCGTCGCGGATGAACGCGAAGCGGTAGTCGTTGCCGCTCGCGCGGAGCACGAATTTGTCGTAGCGGACGATCTGCGTTGCGCTGCCGTCCGACGTCGTGCGATCGAGGAAGTTCAGGTAGAACGTTCCGGTCTCGGGGCTGTAGGACTTGCGTGCATAGAGCTTCATCGACTTCTGCGAGTTGCGGCGGGAATATGCACCGTAGACGCGCACACCGCAGTTCTGCGTCGTGATCGCCTTGCCGTCGGAGGTGAGAACCTCCATGTAGATCTCGCGCTCGCTCTCGCGGCCGCGCTTCTCGTAGTTGCCCTCGGTGAAAATACCGTCCGGCTCCTCGTAGAGCGTCGCGGGATCACCGTTGATGATGAACACCATCGTCTCGAAGCGCTCATCAACCTTGCTGCCGAGCACGTAGGAGTGAACGAACTCCTCCGACTTCGTGCCGTCGTCGTAAAATGCTGCTGCACGCACGGACCATACTTTCGGGATCGAGCCGGTGTTGGCTGTGAGAACGATGCCCTTGGAGTGATCGTAGAGAGTCGACTGCTCGGTCGGATGCGATCCGTCTACCGTGTAGTAGATCTTGCCCTCGAAGCGGGAGTAAATGCGAAGCGTCACATCCTCGCGACCGAAATAGCTGCCCTGTGAGAAGACAAGGTCGGGCATATCGTTGGTAAACTCGATCTTGTCGCCGGTGTAATCCTTCGTCGGTGTCGGCGTCGGATCATCGGGATTGTCAACCTCGGGCGTCGGCGTCGAGGTGACAGCCGACGTGGGCGTTGTGCTCACGGTCGTGTTGCCGGACTGCTTGCCGCAGCCGAACGCGCACAGCGCGAGGGCGACGAGCAGCGCGCCGAGCACAAGGGTATGTCCGCCGAGGCGGTTTCTACTGGAATGATTCATTGGTAAACCTCCGCATAATGACGTCCGCGACACGGAGTATGCCGCGGACGCCGATAGATATCTTGCAATGTTGTTCTTATTTTCCGAAAAATGATCACTCGCCGGTGAACTCGACCAGAACGGCGTTGTTTACGCCCTCGGTGTTGAGAAGCTCGTCGAGGAACGGGGTGTCCGTGCCCTTGAAGCGGATCTGCACGGTGAGCTCGGTCTCTTCCTTGTAAGCGGTCTTGTTCTTCAGGCGGCCGTTCAGGTCCTCAATGATGCGCGTCACATCGTCCGCAGCCTCGTCCGTGTAGCGGATGAGGAGCAGGTAGGTTCCGCGCGAGGTGCGCAGGAACGTGAGCAGGATGTAGAGGATCGCGATGAAGACGGAGCCGATCAGCGCGAACGGCACCATTCCCGCGCCGGTTGTGAGACCGACGACGACGGACCAGAAGAGGAAGCCGACATCCAGCGGATCCTTGATCGCGGAACGGAAGCGGATGATACTGAGGGCGCCGATGGTACCGAGCGAGAGAGCCACGCTCGAGGAGATCGTCAGGATGATCATCGCGGTGATGACCGCTACCATTACGAGCAGCACGGCGAAGTTCTCACTGTAGCAGGCACCGCGGTAGAAGAAGCGGTACACGCAGTAAATGATGGCCGCGCACACCAGCGTGAAGGTGAGGCAAGCGATGATCTTGACGGGCGTGGTGGTCGTCAGCGAATCCGCCTGGCCCATCAGGTTCTTGATCTCGGAAATATAATCGGACATAATGTGTCTCCTTTGGTTACAGCACAATATAGTTTTGTTTCAGATAATCGCAGCCCATGACGAACTTGGACACGGCAAGCTTAATGCCGTTGTTCTGAAGAAGCTGCTTTAAATACATCGGATAGAACTCGCCGTACTTGACTTCCAGCACGACCTCGCGCTGCGGGAACAGCGGGCGGGTGACCAGATTCGGATCGAACATGTCGAGCGTGTTGGTGCCGGCGCTGATCAGACAGTCGAATGTCACCCGGACCATGGAGAGCGGGTGGACGTAAGCCTGTCGCCGGTATTGGATGATGACCTTCGGCTTGAGGCCCTTCGTCTGATGAAGTCCGAAGACTTCCTTGCACAGGGGATCGTCGTAGGCGAGGAGCGGTGAGAAATCTCCGCTCAGGATGGCATCGTAGTCCGCCCGCGTGATGGTGGCGGAGGATTTGGCGATGCGGTCGTCGATCTTTTCTTTGTTTTCCAAAACGATGAAGGAGTCGTCGCCGTTGTACGCGCGGATGCGGTACTTGTTGCGATGCTGTACGCCGCTGTCTTTCTCGTTGTAGGCGTCCTCCTTCAGCGTGTCCATATATACGCTGGTGATGAGATACCCCTCGGGACCCGGCATGTGCGGATCCGGCGTCATGATTCCGCCGATCCTCGCGCGGAGCTCCAGATACTGGGGATACGTGAGGACGGTTTTGATCTCATGGCGCTTGGGGAGATCCGCGTAAGGGTTATGAAACAGCATGCGCGGAACGCTCCTTTCTATAACTTTCGTAATTATACGGGAACTTCGGAAAATAGGCAAGGATGTTCATATTTTTTACATAAATTCGCTATGGCTTGTGCATACCGGAGAATTGTGCTATACTTTATCCTTGTAGTATTATGCGAAAGTGTTTGCGCAGGCATTTTCCGAAGTGCCGAAGCGACACGGAGCAATGCAATCGGGAGGAATTTATGAAATCGATTGATGACATTCTGGATGAGAATCCGGAAAAGATCGCATCGGAAGAGTTCGGTGCGGAGGACGAGCCGGAAGAGGAGCTCGACGACGAGATCGATGAGGACGATATCGAGGAAGATATCGATGATGAGGAAGAGGAAGACGACGAGGACGACGCGGACGAGGATGATGACGATGACTCGGACGATGATGATTCGGACGACGATGATGACTATGACGAGTATGACCCTGACGCGGTAGGATTCCGCGACGATGAGGAGGACTCGGAGTATGATTCCGATGAGGACGACGATGACGGCGAGGGCGCTGCCTTCGGCGGCGGTGGCGGCGGATTCTGGAAGCTGTTGAAGAGCCGCACGTTTGCCGTGTTCGCAGGCCTGATCCTTGTTCTTGTAGTGTTCCTGGTCATGGTGCTGATGATCCCCGGCGACAACGATCCGGGCAACACCCCGACGCCGACGGACGAGGTTGCAACGCCGACGCAGGAGGTGATCGACGATGAGACGCCGACGCCGACCGAGGAGGTTGCAACGCCCACCGACGAGCCGGTAGACACGCCTACGGAGGCAGTCGCAACGCCGACCGGTGAGGCAACGCCGACGGATGAGCCGGATACCGGCAGCA
The DNA here is from genome assembly GCA_017551165.1 of Lachnospiraceae bacterium. Lineage (GTDB taxonomy): Bacteria > Bacillota > Clostridia > Lachnospirales > Lachnospiraceae > ISDg. Next base: position 6,698 of record JAFZMO010000006.1, on the reverse strand, counting down.
AGACGCCTACGCCGAAGGCAACCAAGACGCCTACGCCGAAGCCGAACAAGACTCCGACGCCGAAGAACACACCTACGCCGAAGCCTACGAACACGCCGAAGATCACACCGAAGCTTGTTCCCACGGCAGTGGTGACGGCGACCGAGACACCTACACCTACCCCGGATCCGAACGCAACGCCGACGGAGGAGCCGACACCGACGGAGGAGCCGAAGCCGACGGAAGAGCCGAAGCCGACGGAAGAACCGACACCGACGGAGGAACCGAAGCCTACGGAGGAGCCGGAGCCGACGAAGTCCGAGCCGGAGCCGACGAAGTCCGAGCCGGAACCCACGAAGTCCGAGCCGGAACCCACGAAGTCTGAGCCGGAACCGACCAAGTCTGAGCCGGAGCCTACCAAGTCCGAGCCGGAGCCTACCAAGTCTGAGCCCGAGCCCACAAAAGCACAGGAGCAGAACAACTCCGGCGGCGGTGGCGAGGGCGGAAACTCCGGTGGAGGCAGTGAAGGCGGCAGCGAAGGCGGAAGCTCCGGTGGCAGCGAAGGCGGCAGTGAGGGCGGAAGCACCGGCGGCGATGATGCCGCGGGCGAGTAAACCGCACGACAATAACCAAGCACGATTGAATACGATATGAGTACAAAAAATGTATGCGTGACCCTGCAGTATGACGGCAGTCGCTACGACGGCTGGCAGAAGCAGGGCAACACGGACAACACGATACAGGGCCGGCTCGAGGCGATGCTCTCCAAGCTCTTTGAGCAGGAGATCGAGGTCAACGGCTCCGGCCGCACGGACGCAGGCGTTCACGCGGTCGGGCAGGTGATCAATTTTCACGTTGACACGCCGTACGGGCCGGGCAAGATCGTCGAGCTGATGAACCGGTATTTGCCGAAGGACATTGCGGCGACCGATGCGCGCATCGTGGACACGCGGTTCCACGCGCGGCTGAACGCGAAGAACAAGACCTATCGGTACCGGATCTCAACGGGCTTTGTGCGTCCGGTGTTCGGACGGCAGCAGATCCTGTGGTGCCCCGAGGACCTCGATGTCGAGCGGATGCGCGAGGCAGCGGCGCTCCTCACGGGAGAGCATGACTACACGAGCTTCTGCGGCAACAAGCACATGAAGAAGTCGTGTGTGCGTACGGTCACGGCCATCGGGATCGAGGAAGTGACGACGACGTGCGGCGACACGGAGTACGACGAGATCGTGATGTCATTTTCCGGAAACGGTTTTTTGCAAAATATGGTGCGCATCCTGGTGGGGACCCTTCTCGAGGTCGGCCGCGGGGAGCGTGAGCCGTCGGAGATGACGGCGATCCTGGAGGCGAAGGACCGCGAGCGCGCGGGCGCGATGGCGCCGGCTCACGGGCTTACGCTGTGGAAAGTAGAATATTGATAACAGGCGGACGGAACAATGGGGTTTAACCTGGTAGTCAACCAAACGGCAGCCGACATCTATGTCGGTCCGGCAGCGTTGCCGGGCGTGGTGCGTGTAGCGGAGGTGCTCGCGGACGACATCGCGCTCGTCGGCGGAGTGCGGCCTCGCATCGTGCGAGATGCGGCAGAGCTCGGCGGGAGGGCGGTGCTGATCGGTACTGCCGGCGTGGCAGCAGGTGACCCGGAAGGGCTGTTCGCTTCATTTTCCGAAGGAGACGGAAAGAGGGAAGTGTTCACGCTGGCGCGCGTGGAGAGACCGCTGCCGAACGTGGCGGAGGCGCTCGTGATCTACGGCAGCGACAAGCGCGGCACGATCTACGGCATGTTTGAGGTGAGCCGCAGGATCGGCGTGACGCCGTGGGTGTGGTTCGCGGATGCGGCGCCGGCGAAGCGCGACGAGCTTGTGATCGGGGACCTTCCGTACGTCTCGAAGGAGCCGTCGGTCAAGTACCGCGGATTCTTCATCAACGACGAGTGGCCGTCCTTCGGCACTTGGACAAACAACCTCTTCGGAGGTTTCAACGCAAAGATGTACGAGCAGGTATTCCTGCTGCTGCTCCGCATGAAGGGTAACTACCTGTGGCCCGCGATGTGGTCCGCGATCTTCCCGAACGACGGTCCGGGGCTTGCGAACGCGGAGCTTGCGGACGAGCTCGGCGTCGTCATGGGCGCGTCCCACCACGAGCCGTGCTGCCGCCAGGGCGAGGAGTACAAGTACCTCCGCGGCAAGGATTCGGTCTACGGCGACGCGTGGAATTTCCTCACGAACGAGGAGGGCATCACGCGGTTCTGGGCGGACGGACTTGCGCGCAGCGGCCGGTTTGAGAACGTGATCACGGTCGGCATGCGAGGGGAGGCGGATTCGACGATCCTCGGGCGCGAGGCGACGCTCGCCGACAACATCGACCTGCTGCGAAGAGTTCTTCGCACGCAAAATAGGCTGATCCGCGAGTATGTGAACGAGGACCTCACGAAGGTTCCGCGAATGCTCGCACTCTATAAGGAAGTGGAGCCGTTCTTCTACGGCGACGCGACGACGCCGGGACTCATGGGCGAGCCGGAGCTCGAGGGCGTGACGCTCATGTTCTGCGAGGACAACTACGGCAACATGCGCACGCTCCCGTCGGAGGCGCTTCGGGCACACAACGGCGGCTTCGGCATGTACTATCATTTTGACTACCACGGCGGGCCGGTCTCGTACGAGTGGGTCAACTCCACGCAGCTCTCGAAGGTTTGGGAGCAGATGGGGCGCGCCTACGCGGCCGGGATCCGCGACATCTGGATCGTCAACGTCGGCGATCTGAAGCCGCAGGAGCATCCGCTCACCTATTTCATGGACCTCGCGTACGACTTTGAGCGGTACGGCACGAGGCCGAACGAGACCGACGAGTACACGCGGCAGTTTGCGGCGGACGTGTTCGCGGGAGGCTTTGATGCCTGCGATCACAACGAGGCGGTCATCCGCATTGTGGAGACGCTCACGGGCTATGCGGCGCTCAATGCGCAGCGCCGGCCGGAGACGTTGCACCCTTCGGTGTACGCGCTCACTGCGGACGGCGAGGCCGCGCGGATGCTTGCGGCGTGCAGGCGACTTCGCGACAACTGCGAGTGGCTTGCGGCGCGCGTGAGACCGGAACTTGCGGATTGCCTGTTCGAGCTTGTCACCTACCCGGCGACGGCTTCCGCCAACCTGGTGGAGATGATGATCGCGGCGGCTGCAAACGAAGCACTGTTGCTGCAGCGAAACGCGCGTGCGGATGTGTACGCGGACATCACCGAGGCGCGGATCCGCGAGGACGCCGAGCTGGTGAAACAGTATCATTCGGTGGCCGGCGGCAAATGGAACGGCATGATGAGCGGCAAGCACATCGGGTTCGTGCAGTGGAACGACGAGGGCAGCGCACCGCCTGCGGTGCACAGGCTTTCGGAGGTCACCGACGGGACGTACGTGCCGGAGGAGAAGCCGTATCTGCCGAAGGACTTCCGTGAGGAGGACCTCGGAAACGCGTTTGGAAGCGCACGCGGTTCGCAGGAGGCAGGCACTGTCGAGACTTCGAATCAATTTGAGAGCAAATTGTTCGGCCTGGCGGCGAGAAAGCCCGCCCGTCCCGCATGGGCGGCGGAGAGCTATCCGGCCGATACCTATATCATGAACGATGACGGCGTGATCGCCGTGGATGTCGCACGTTTTGCGCAGAGCAAGGCGGCGGGTGATGCGGCGTACACGATCCTCGAGGGCTACGGGCGCAACGGGGATGCGGCGACGGTTCTGCCGCTCGGGCGCGATTTTGCACCGGGCGAGGGACCGAGCGTGACATATCGGTTTGCAGTGCCCGCGGACGGCGAGTACCGGCTGGCACTGGTGTTTGCACCGAACAACCCGCGCGAGAACGGCGGTAGCGTTCGCTGCGCGCTTCGCATCGACGACGGCGCGCTGACGGTGACCGACATCATCCCGCAGGGCTTCCGAAGCGGTGATTGCTTCAATCCGCCGTGGTGCCATGGGGTGATGATCAACGCGAGAGTGCACACATTTTCCGAAACGATGACGGCCGGCGTCCACACGATCACGGTGAGGGCGGTGGATTCGGAGGCCGTGTTGGAGCGGATCGTCATCCTTGCCGGTGACGGGGCAGCGACGAGCTATCTCGGGCCGCAGGAGACGTATTGCGAGGGATAGAAAGATTCCGTAAGAATTTTCACGATAAGGAGATTACCATGAATATCAAGGGGCAGTCGTTTCTGACATTGAAGGATTTTACGCCGGAGCAGATCAAGGAGTTCCTCGATCTTGCGGACTGGCTGCGGGATTGCAAGAGAAAGCGTGTGAAGGTGCACGGCTGCGAGGGCAAGAACATTGCGCTGATCTTCGAGAAGACCAGCACGAGAACGCGCTGCTCGTTCGAGGTTGCAGCGTATGACCTCGGCATGGGCGCGACGTACCTCGATCCGAAGGCTTCGCAGATCGGCAAGAAGGAGAGCATTCAGGACACCGCGCGCGTGCTCGGGCGCATGTTCGACGGCATCGAGTACCGCGGTTACGGTCAGGAGATCGTGGAGGATCTCGCCAAATACTCCGGAGTCCCGGTGTGGAACGGCCTGACGAACGAGTACCACCCGACGCAGATGCTCGCCGACCTTCTCACGATCCGCGATTATTTCGGGCGCCTGCAGGGCATCCGCTTTACGTACATGGGCGACGCCCGCTACAACACGGGCAACTCGCTGATGATCGCGTGCTCGAAGATGGGACTTCATTTTACGTGCTGCGCGCCGAAGAAGTACTGGCCGAACGGGGAGCTGATCGAGATCTGCCGCGGTTATGCTGCGGAGTCGGGCGCGACGCTTACGTTCACCGAGGATGTGGTCGAGGGCACGACCGGCGCGGACGTCATCTCGACGGACGTTTGGGTTTCCATGGGCGAGCCGGACGAGATCTGGGCGGAGCGCATAGGTGATCTTCTTCCGTACCGCGTGACGATGGACTGCATCAATCGCGCGGCGGACGACGTGATCTTCCTTCACTGCCTGCCGAGCTTCCACGACCTCAACACCGAGATCGGCCGCACGATCAGCGAGCGTTTCGGCATCAATGAGATGGAAGTTACCGACGAGGTGTTCGAGTCGAAGTACAGCAAGGTCTTCGATGAGGCGGAAAATCGTATGCACACCATCAAGGCGGTGATGTACGCGACGCTCTCCGAGGAGCCGTGGCCGCTTGGTTGAAAATCGGTGAAATGCCGGTTTGACAACGGACTACACGTGTAGAATAACATTTTCCGAACAGGATTGTGACTATGTATCAGGACAGAATTGTGTTATGCGGAAGCAACGCATACGAGAAGAAATATTATTTGAACGAGGATTTTCGCGGACTGCCGTCTGAGGTGCAGAAGGAGCTCAAGATCATGTGTGTCCTCTTTACTGAGAAGGTGGGCGGCGTGCTGACGCTCGAGTTTGACGAGGACGGCACGCTCGAGCTGCACACAACGGCGCGCGAGGGAGACGTCATGTACGACGACATCGGCAGCGGGCTTGAGGTCAAGCGGCTGCGCGATGAGAAGCGCGACCTGCTGGAGGCGCTCGAGATGTACGTGAAAGTATTTTTCCTTGGATTGGAGGGAGACGAGGATGGCGAAGACGAGTGAGAAGACCGGTGAGTTTCTGCTGGCGATCGATGTCGGCAATACGAACCTGACATTTGGCATATTCCGCGGGAGCGAGATCATCGGCACGTTCCGCATGACGACGAAGCTGCCGCGCACGTCCGACGAGTTCGGCATCTGGATCAAGAACCTGCTCTCGGAGCGCAACGTGACGCCGGATATGCTCGCAGGTGTTATTGTGGCTTCGGTTGTGCCGGGCATCATGCACTCCTTGAATTCCGGCGTTATCAAGTACCTTAACCACACGCCGATCGTGGTCGGTGCGGGCACGAAGACGGGCATCCGTCTGAAAATGGCCAACCCGCTCGAGATGGGCGCGGACCGCGTGGTGGACGCCGTTGCGGGCTACGAACTCTTCGGTAAGCCGGAGAAGACGGCGATCATGGTGATCGACTTCGGCACGGCGACGACATACGACTTGGTGCTTGCGGACGGAACGCTCCGCTGCGGTATCACGAGCCCCGGTATCCGCATCTGCGCGAATGCGCTGTGGAACGAGGCGGCAAAGCTTCCCGAGATCGGCATCGAGAAGCCCGCAACAATCCTTGCGACCGACACGGTCACCAGTATGCAGGCCGGTTTGATCTACGGCTGCATCGGCCAGACCGAGTACATGATCCGCAAGGTCAAGGAGGCCGCAGGCCTCGACAGCATGAAGGTCATCGCAACGGGCGGCCTCGGGCGCATCATTTCCGGCGAGACCGACATGATCGACATCTATGACCCGGACCTTACGCTCAAGGGTCTGCAGCTGATCTACGCGAAGCAGAAGAGCGGGCGAAAGTGAGTTTTCGGCAGGATCCGTCTGCTTTGAAAGGACTTTCAGAGCTAGGATTCATTTGACAAAGACTATTGCCTGTGCTACAATGAGAATACAAAGAGAAGGGTACTGTCGGTAGACGGTTCGCCCTCAAAAGTTTAGCTAAAAATAGCCGCCATCTTTGCGAGAGACTGGGCGGCTATTTCTTTGCTTTCAACACGCTTTTCCGACCATTCCTGTAACCCAAGCGATAAACGGCTAACAGAACACCGATTACCGATATGAAATCACTCAAGGTCATCATACGGCATCACCCTCCTTTCGCTTGCTCCGC
>JAFZMO010000052.1 GCA_017551165.1 Lachnospiraceae bacterium | reverse complement strand
AGACGCGAATTACGGCAGAAGCCGCCGAAATCGCATAGAAGAAACGCATATGAGTTACGCGAAACAATCGGTCGGCGAGAACCGGCTTGTTAGTGTACGAAAAAAACGCAAGGGATTTCTATCACGATAGGAAAAACGATTAAAAAACGCAGGAGCAGGTCACCAAAGCGCAAAAGCCTGGTGACCTGCTCCTATTTCAGGACTTTTTTAACAGCCCCTTTGTCATCTTATTCAGTTCCAGCGGGCCGGGATGTCCGGACAATCCGAGGCGGTCTTCGCCGCGCGGTAGAGCACGAAGCAGCCGCACTGACGGCACATGCCCCCCGAGAGTTGCGGGCAGGTCTCGCAGACAGCGAGCCGTCGGCGGTATAGCTCGTCGGGCGTTCGTTTGTCAGGCTCGATGGCGTCAATGTACTCCTGTAGCTTCGCCGTGACCTCGGCTTCGTCGAGACCTTCGATCAGGCAGCGGCGGCACGGGATCTTCACGCCCATCACTTCGTGAACGTCAGCGTCACGACGCTGCAAGGCGGAAGCTTGACGGTGCATGCCTTATCCTCGAGCACGCAATCCTTGAAGACGGTGTCCGATACCTCATCGGGATTGTCGAACGAGTTGAACGCGCGAACATTGTCGGTCAGGATGCGGCCGGTCCAGCATGCGTACGCCTCGTCGAGCTCGGTGTTCAGGCGGTAGGTGTTCGTGAGGCTGGCGTTTGCGAGCGTCACGGTGAGAGTGTTGTCCTTCACGGATGCGGATACGCTGACCTCCGCAAAATCGCCGCCCTCATGCTTGACGAAGCTGTCCTCGAGCTCGGTCTCCACAAGCGTTGCTCCCTGATGTCCCTTGTACATCGAGAAGACGTAGTAGGTCGGCGTCTTGATCATCTTCGCGCCCTCGGTGAGCACGACGGACTGCAATACGTTGACAACCTGCGCGATGTTGGCCATCGGGATGCGGTCCGCGCGGTTGTTGAAGATGTTGAGGTTCAGGGCAGCCACGATCGCGTCGCGCATCGTGTTCTGCTGGTAGAGGAAGCCGGGATTGCTGCCGGGCTCGACGTTGTACCAGCATCCCCACTCGTCGACAACGAGGCCGATCTTGTGCTCGGGATCATATTTGTCCATGATCGCGAGGTGCTTGTCGATGATGCCCTCGATGCGGAGTGTGTGGAAAATGGTCGAGTAGTAGTCTTCGTTGGTGAAGCCCGTCGCCGGTCCCTTGTTGTTCCAGTCGCCGTGGCAGATCGTGTAGTAGTGCAGAGCGATGGCATTCGTGAGGAACGGGTTGAGCATCTGCATGAACTTCTCGGTCCAGTTGTAGTCGTCGCCGTTCGGTCCGCAGGCGATGCGGTACAGATGGTTGTCGCCGTAGTTCTTCGCGAACGAAGAGTAGCGGCGATACTCGCTTGCGTAGTACTCGGGCGTCATGTTGCCGCCGCAGCCCCAGTTCTCGTTGCCGATGCCGAGATACTTGAGGTGCCAGGGCTCCTCGCGGCCGTTCTTCTTTCGAAGGTCGGTCCTCGGGGATACGTTCGAGGAGGTCATGTATTCAACCCCCTCGGAGAGCTCACGCACCGTGCCGCTGCCGACGT
>JAFZMO010000051.1 GCA_017551165.1 Lachnospiraceae bacterium | reverse complement strand
GCCTTCTTGCGCTCGGCGGTCTTGCCGGAAACGATACCGTTCGCAGAATTACGTCTGCGGGTCTTGCCGCTGAGGTTCATCGTGTTCACGGAAGCAACTTTGGCGCCTGCGAACATCTTCTCAACAGCTTCCTTAATCTGGCTCTTCGTAGCATCGGGATTAACGTAAAATGCATACTTCTTGTCAGCCATCGCGTTCATGCTCTTCTCGGTTACAACCGGACGGAGAATGACGTCGTAGTATTTCAAATCAGCCATTATGCGTACACCTCCTCGATCTTCGCAACGGCGTCCTTCGTGATAACGAGGTTGTTATACTTGAGGATGTCGTATACATTGATGGCGTTAGAGGTAACCGTGCGAACGCCCGCGATGTTTCTTGCGGAAAGGATCACGTTCTCATCCTTGTCAGCGGTCACGATCAGCGCCTTCTCAACCTTAAGGCCGTCAAGAACAGCCTTAACCTGCTTCGTCTTGATGCCGTCAAATGCAAGATCCTCCATAACAAAGATCTTATCCTCGGCAACTCTGGAGGAAAGTGCGGACTTGATAGCGCCTGCCTTCTCCTTCTTGTTCATCTTTACGGAATAATCACGGGGCTTCGGAGCGAAAACCACACCGCCGCCGGTCCACTGAGGAGCGCGGATGGAACCCTGTCTTGCATGACCGGTACCCTTCTGTCTCCAGGGCTTCTTGCCGCCGCCGCTGACTTCCGAACGGGTAAGGGCGCTCTGCGTTCCCTGACGCTTGTTTGCAAGCTGTGCAACAACTGCCAGGTGCATCAGGTGCTCGTTGATCTCAACGCCGAATACGCTGTCGTTAAGTTCAAGGGAGCCTACTGCAGCGCCTTCTTTATTGTAAACTTTAACTTCTGCCATGATGTTGTTCCTCCTTTCTCAAGATTACTTCGCACTCTTAACGGTTTCCTTGAGGATGATCAGGGCCTTCTTTGCACCGGGCACTGCACCCTTGACAAGGATCATGTTGTTCTCAACATCCACACGCACGATCTCAAGGTTCTGTACGGTCACGCGTACATGGCCCATCTGGCCGGGCATATGCTTGCCCTTGAATACGCGGGACGGCGAAGCGCTCGAGCCGTTGGAACCTGCATGTCTGTGATACTTGGAACCGTGCTTCATCGGTCCGCGGGAGAGGCCGAAACGCTTGATCGCGCCCTGGTAACCTTTACCCTTGCTGATACCGACTGCATCAACCTTGTCTCCGTTAGCGAAGATGTCCGCCTTGATCTCCTGGCCTACTTCATAGGAAGCAGCGTCCTCAAAACGGAACTCCTTGAGATACTTCTTAACTGCAACACCGGCCTTAGCAAAATGTCCCTTCACCGGCTTGTTGACGAGCTTCTCGCGGATCTCACCGAAACCGACCTGAACCGCATCGTAGCCTTCCTTGTCCGCGGTCTTCTTCTGAACAACCGTGCAGGGACCTGCCTGAAGCACGGTAACCGGTACGAATGCACCGTTCTCGTCGAAGATCTGCGTCAT
>JAFZMO010000050.1 GCA_017551165.1 Lachnospiraceae bacterium | reverse complement strand
GCAAGCAGCTGGTTGAGCGTCTGCTCACGCTCGTCGTTTCCGCCGCCGTAACGGCTGTCACGGATCTTGCCGATCGCGTCGATCTCATCGATGAAGACGATACACGGCGCCATCTGCTGCGCCTGGCGGAACAGGTCTCGCACGCGGGACGCACCGACGCCGACATACATCTCGACGAAGTCGGAACCCGACAGCGAGAAGAACGGAACCTTCGCCTCTCCGGCCACGGCCTTCGCGAGGAGCGTCTTACCGGTTCCGGGAGGTCCTACGAGAAGCGCACCCTTCGGAAGCTTCGCTCCGATGCGCGTGTATTTGGCGGGATCATGCAGGAAATCGACAAGCTCGAGGACGGACTCCTTCGCCTCCTCCTGGCCTGCGACATCCTTGAAGGTGACGCCGGTCTCCTTCTCCACATACATCTTGGCGGTCGATTTGCCGGCGCCGAGGCCGCCGATGCCGCCGTTCTTCGAGAGCATGCGATACGCTCCCCACAGCATCAGGTAGATGAATGCGAACGGCAAAATGTACGCGAGGAACACGTCGAGGATCGTCGTACTCTTGTCTACGATCAGACGCTTGTACTCAAACTTCTCGGTCTGCTCCTCATTTTTCTCACTCCGGCTCCGCGCCTCCTCGAGCCGCTCCGTCAGCTTCGAGTCGGTCTCGATGATACCGGTGTAATAGGTCTCGACGCGCGAGTCCTTCTTCGCGCTCGGGCGCGGGTAAATGACGATCTTGTCGTAGTCGTCCTGGATCTCGATCTTGAGGATCTCATCCTGCTCCAGCATCGTCAGGAACTCACCGTAGGTGATCTCCCGGTTGCGGATCTTGTTGATCTCCGACGAGATGAACATGTAGCAGAGAATGAAGATGAAGAACAGGATCACCGTGAGGATGATCCTCGAGACCACCCCGTTGTTCTTGCGGTTGTCGTTCTTCCGGTTGTCTCCGCCCTTGTTGTCGTTGTTCGGTGTACTCACAATTTCTCCCTTTCCTGATTACAGTATTCGAGCGCGTCCGTGACTTCCTTCATGACGGACGCGATGTCCTCGTGCAGCACGAGCGATGCGTAGGAATCCGCCTGCGTCGTGCTCTTGTTGATCAGCACGAGGTTGTTCCCGCGGTAGTACTGGATCAGTCCCGCCGCCGGGTATACGATCAGCGATGTGCCGCCGACGATCAGCGTATCCGCCTTCGCGATCGCGGTCACCGCCTTGTTGATGACGTTGTCATCCAGACTCTCCTCGTAGAGCACCACGTCCGGCTTGATGATGCCGCCGCACTCGCAGCGCGGCACGCCCGACGTCTCGAGGATCGCCTCGACACCGTAGAACTTGTGGCAGCGCTCACAGTAGTTTCGGAGCACCGAGCCGTGCAGCTCGTACACGACCTTCGAGCCCGCCTTCTGGTGCAGGCCGTCGATGTTCTGCGTCACGACCGCCGAGAGCTTGCCCATCTGCTCGAGCTTCGCGAGCGCCTTGTGGCAGTCGTTCGGCTCCGCCTCCGGATAGACCAGATGATTCCGGTAGAAGTCGTAGAAATCCTCCGGGTATCTCTCGTAAAATGTTCGCGACACCATTTCCTCCGGCGACAGCGTCCGGTGCAGTTTCTGGTGGAACAGTCCGTTCGCGCTTCGGAAGTCGGGGATGTTGCTCGCCGTCGAGACGCCCGCTCCTCCGAAAAATACGATGTTGTTGCTGTTGCGCAACACTTCCGTCAATCTCTGCCTAAGCTCGTTCATACCCTCTCCTTTCCGGGCATCGAAGCCCGTCAGGCAACCCCGTTACTCCGTGTCGATCGCCGCCTTGCGGTAGTACAGCGGTGACACGCCGTAATATTTCTTAAACAGCTTGCTGAAATGGTACACATCGTCGTAGCCGACCTGCGCGGCGATCGTGCGGATGCTTCCCCGGTTCTCCTCGAGCATCTCCTTCGCCTTCCCGAGACGGATCTGGATCAGGTAGTTGATCGGCGAATCGCCGGTCTTCTCCTTGAAGATCTTCGAGATGTACACAGGGCTTAAGTACATGTTCTGCGCGATCCCGTCGAGCGAGATGTGCTGCGAGTAATTCGCCTTTAAGTACTGGATGATCTTCTGCACAACGTAGCTCTTCGAGTAGCTCTCGAACGGCACGCCGACAACCTCCTCCTTCGGCTTCTCCACAACCGAGCGGTACAGAAGGATGAGGATCTTCATCATCTGCGCCTGCACAAGGTAGTACCGGCCGGACTGCGGCGCCATGTTCTCATCGATGATCTCATAGCAGCAGCGGCTGATCTCACGCTTGACCTCGTTGCTCAGCGAGAGCACCGGGCACCCGTCGGGCAGCTTGAGCGTGTTCGGCTCCATATTCAGAAAATGCAGGTCCGAGATACCCGCGACGAACTCGAGCGTCGGGTCCGCCGGGTTCGTGATGATACTCTGATGCATCACGCCCGGGTTGCACACCAGAAGGTCGCCCTGCTTGACGTCGTAGGTCACGCCGTCGATCAGGTACTGTCCCTTGCCGGAGAGAATGTACGCGATCTCCAGCACCGAGTGTGAGTGATAGTACGTGAGCCGCGCGTCACGCACCCGGCTGCAGTACAGCACCGACGGATGGAAATCCTCGTACGAGATGTCGGACTGATGTCCCTGGTTTGCTGCCATACACTACCTCCTCCGCGTCACGCTGTTTCCGATCAGCACGACGACATTTTCCTCATTTTCCTCTATCTATAAATTCTCGATCTGCCAGTCGATCGGCTTCACCCCGTGTGCCGCAAGGAACTCGTTCGCCTTGCTGAAATGCTTACATCCGAAGAACCCGCGGTACGCCGACAGCGGACTCGGATGCGGTGCCGTCAGGATCAGATGATTCTTGTTCGTGAGCATCGGCAGCTTGCTCTGCGCCGGTCTTCCCCAAAGCATGAACACGACCGGCCGATCCTCGCGGTTGACCTCCTCGATCACCGCGTCCGTGAACTTCTCCCAGCCGCGATTCTGGTGGGAGTTTGCCTGGTGCGCGCGCACCGTCAGGACCGTGTTGAGAAGCAGCACGCCCTGTTTTGCCCATTTGACGAGATAGCCGTTGTTCGGGACGTAGCAGCCCAGATCGTTGTGCAGTTCCTCGTAAATGTTCACGAGCGAAGGCGGGATCTCCGTCCCCGGGCACACCGAGAAGCACAGGCCGTGCGCCTGGTTCACCTCGTGGTAGGGATCCTGCCCCAGGATGACCACCTTCACGTCCTCGCGCTTCGTGTAGCGGAACGCCTCGAAGATCTGCTCCTTCGGCGGGTACACCGTGCCGCGCGCGTACTCCTCGCGCACGAAATCACTCAGCGTGCGGTAGTACGGCTTGGCGAATTCGGTTTTCACTAAGTCCGTCCAGTCCTCCGCGATCACTGCCATCCGGTTACCTCCCGAACGCTCACTCCGCGCTCCTTCAAGTAGCGCTTCACCTCGCTGATCTCCAGCTCCTTATAGTGGAACAGCGTCGCCGCAAGAGCCGCGTCCGCGCCTCCCTCGGTCAGCGCCTCGTAGAAATGCTCACAGTTGCCGGCACCGCCCGAGGCGATCACCGGGATCGTCACGCGGTCCGCCACGGCGCGCGTCAGCGCCAAGTCATAGCCGTCCTTCGTTCCGTCGCAGTCCATGCTCGTGAGAAGGATCTCTCCCGCTCCGAGCTCCTGCGCGCGTCCGGCCCACTCGATCGCGTCGATGCCCATGTCCACGCGGCCGCCGTTTTTGAATATATGCCACGTGCCGTCGGGCATGCGCTTTGCGTCGATCGCCACGACCACGCACTGACTGCCGAACTTCTCCGCCGCCTCGCTGATCAGCGTCGGGTTCATGATGGCCGCCGAGTTGACCGCTACCTTGTCCGCGCCCTCCCGCAGGATCATGCGGAAGTCATCCACCGAGCGGATGCCGCCGCCGACGGTGAACGGGATGAACACCTGCTCCGCCACGCGGCGAACCATCTCCTTCTTGATGGTACGCGCGTCCGACGACGCCGTGATGTCCAGGAACACCAGCTCGTCCGCGCCGGCCCGGCCGTACGCCTTGCCGACCTCCACGGGGTCACCCGCGTCGCGCAGATTGACAAAATTGATACCCTTGACCACGCGTCCGTTGTGAACGTCCAGGCAGGGAATGATTCTCTTCGTAAACATCGCTTCGCTCCTACATCGTCGCAAAATTCGTTAAGATCTGCATGCCGATATCACCGCTCTTCTCCGGGTGGAACTGGCATGCGCAGATGTTGTCGTGCTCGACCGCCGCGTGGATCGTCACGCCGTACTCGGTCGTCGCCGCAACGTCCGCTGCGTTCTCCGCCTCGAGGTAGTACGAGTGCACGAAGTACACGTAGCTCTCCTCGGGGATGCCGTAAAACAACTTCGACGGCTTCGGCAGGCGAAGGTCGTTCCAGCCGATGTGCGGGATCTTCCGTCCGCCGCCCTCGGGGATGCGGACGATCCTGCCCGGGAGAAGCGAGAGTCCCTTGACTCCCGGCGCTTCCTCGCTCGAGTCAAACATCAGCTGAAGTCCGAGGCAGATGCCTAGGAAGGGCTTCTCCTGCGCGACCTCGCGGATCACCTCGACGAGGTTTCTCTCCTCCAGTTTTCGCATCGCATCGCCGAACGCACCGACGCCGGGCAGGATCACGCGGTCCGCCTTGCGGATCACCTCGGGATCCGATGTCACCGTGTTGTCGATGCCAAGCGAAAGAAGTGCGTTCTGCACGCTCTTGATGTTGCCTGCATCGTAGTCAATGATCGCTATCATACTTCTGTATTCTCCGTTTCCGCGGGTTCCAGCTCGAACCAGAACTCCACGCCGTTTTCATGGTTTACCACGCCGTATTTGCGGTGGTGTCGATCCATGACGGCCTTCACGATGGAAAGTCCGATGCCACTGCCGCCGTAAGCGCGGCTGCGCGCCTTGTCCACCTTGTAGAACTTCGTCCAGATCTTGTCGATCTCGCTCTCGGGGATCGGCTCGCCCGTGTTGTAGACACTGACGCGGATCGAATCCTCCGTCTTCTCCAGCGACACCGCGATCTCCTTCGTCTTCGTCGCGTGGTTCATCGCGTTGTTCACGTAGTTGGTCACGACCTCGCTGATCATGTACTCATCCGCCCACACGAACACCGGCTCCGTCTCATGCCAGTGCAGGGTGATCTCCTTCTGCGTGCGCAGCAGCTCGGTCGAGTGGAGCACGTTCGTGATCAGTTCAACGATGTCAAACCGGGAGTACTCCACCTGGTTGCCGCCGAACTCCAGCTGGTTCAGTGTCAGCAGCTTCTGTACCATGCGGTTCATCTTGTCCGCCTCGTCCGAGATGACGCTGCAGTAGTATTCGCGGCTCTCCACGTCGTCGTTGATATTTTCCGCAAGGCCCTCCGAGTAGCCCTGGATCAGGGCGATCGGCGTCTTCAGCTCATGCGACACGTTCGCGATAAAATCCGACCGCATCTCGTCGAGCTGTTCACGGTATTCGAGGTCTCGCTGCAGCTCGCTGTTGGCGTTCTTCAGCTCACCGATGGTCGACTGCAGTCGCTCGGACAGCCGGTTCAGGGAGCCTGCCAGCACGCCGATCTCATCGTTGCGGTTCTCCTCACAGCGCGCCTCGAAATCGAGTCCCGCCATGCGCTCCGCGACGCCGGACATCTGCCGGATCGGCTTGGTAACCGTTCGGCTGATGATCACCGAGAGGGTCATCGCCACCAGAAGCACGATGCCGCCCACGACAAGCAGACGGTTCGTGATGTAGCGGTTGTCGCTCTCCAGCTGCATGTAGCTCGCACGGATCATGACGGTGAAGCCGTTGTTCAGCGATCCGTACAGGTCGATGCTCGACAGGTTTGTCGAGCCGTCAATATTCTGATAAACGGTGTAGTTTGCCTTCTTTCGAAGCTCCTTCACCTCGTTTTTCTTGCTGTAGCCCGTGTACCGGAGCATCGGTTCCAGATACCAGGAGTCCGTACTCGTGTTGTAGTTCGTCTTAGTCAGGCCGTCATAGATGAAGATCTTGTACTGCTGTCCGATCCGGACCGTAATCTGGTTCTTCTCCTCGCGCTCGACCTTATCCTTGTCCTTCATGATGTCGTTGAGCTCTTCGTAGCACTTCTCGATCTCCTGGATCTTCCGGTCAAACGTCAGGTCATCGATCAGCACGCGGAACAACAGCCACATGCCGAAGAGGCTGACGGCGATCAGCAGCGCGAACGCGATCATCATTTTCGAACGAAACGAAATACCCTTCATGCACTCCTACCCCGCGATCAAGCCTCGGGCTCGAACTTGTATCCCATGCCCCAGATGGTCTTGATGTAATCGCCCTTGGCCCCCATCTTGCTGCGCAGCTTCTTGACGTGCGTGTCGATGGTTCTGGCGTCTCCGTAATAGTCGTAATTCCACACGTTGTTGAGGATCTTCTCGCGGGACAGCGCGACGCCGCGGTTCTCCACGAAATAGCTCAGCAGCTCGAACTCCTTGACGCTCAGGTCAACTGTCTCACCGTCGATCGTCACGAGATGCGCCTTCTTGTCGATGACGATCTCGCCGACGGAGAGCGTCTCGTCCTCCTGGCCGGTGCGACGCAGGATCGCGTCCACGCGCGCCATCAGGATCTTCGGGCTGAACGGCTTGCTGATGTACTCGTCCACGCCGAGCTTGAACCCGAGCAGCTCATCGCGCTCCTCCGAGCGCGCCGTGAGCATGATGATCGGCACCTTCGAGTACTGCCGGATCTCCTTACACACTGCCCAACCGTCCATCTTGGGCATCATGACATCGAGGATGATCAGATCGATGTCCTTTCTCTCAAAGAAGCGCTCGACGGCCTCCTCGCCGTCCTCCGCCTCGACATAGTGATATCCCTTCTTCTGCAAAAAGTCGCAGACCAGCTTGCGCATGCGCGCCTCGTCGTCGACTACCAATACCGTGATCTCTTCCATTGCGCTTACCTCTCTTTCAGCGTCCGTGCGCCGTCTCCGGCTTCGCCGGGATTCTTTATTCTATCACAGGTGTATGTTTGTTCTGTGAAGGTACTCTTGGAAAATGTTATTTCTCGCCGTAGTGGAACACGCGGATGCCCGAGATCGTGATGGCCGGGTTCGGCCGAAGCTTCGACGTCACCTTCACCTCCATGATCGCGTCCATCACCTCGTAGCCCTCGTAGATCTGCCCGAACACGGTGTTGTGCCCGTACAGCCACGGCGCTCCGCCGTAGGTCTCATACAGCGCCAGCTGCTCCGCCGTGATGTCCGTGTTGTACGCCTCCTTGAGGTACTCCTCCACGGTCATGTGGTAGCGGTTGTCGAGCGGATCCTTCAGGGCCCGCACGATCGGTGCCTTCGTCTGTACGAAGAAGAACTGGTTCGTGTTCGTCGACTCCTCGCCGAGATTGGCCATGCACAGTGCTCCCCGGATCGGCTGCAATCGCTCCGAGATCTCGTCGGCAAATCCTCCGCCGTAGATGCTCTTGCCGCTCATGCCGTAGCCTTCCTTGTCGCCGGCCTCGAAGAAGTAATCCGCAACCACGCGGTTGATCCGGATGTTGTCGTAGGAGCCGTTCTCCGCGAGCGTCTTAAAGTTCTCTACCGCCTTGCGGGCGTCATCGGTGAAAAGCCGCACGAAGATGGAGCCGTAGCCCTCCACGACGATCTCCGCGCACAGCTCTCCCTGCGCCGGCTTCTGCAGCTGGTACACGGACTGCGCCTCCGGCCGCAGCGCAGGCTCGGTATCGTCCTCGTCGCCCGGCAGCGCCGTCGTCACACTCGCGCTCGGCGTCGCGCTCACCGCCGTCTGCGTCCCGTTCTTCCCGCGGCTGCACGCCGTCAGGAACAACACCGCCAGACACAGCAGGCCGATCCGCCGAAACACTTCGATTGTCCGTCTTTTGTCATCCATTCCGGACCACACTCCCCAGTGCATAATTTCACAGCATTATGTTAATACAAAACGTCGGATTTTGCAAGGAAAAACAACGATCGGGCAGGCGGTTTCCACCGTCTGCCCGACCGCTGTTCGGTCAGCTA
Source organism: Lachnospiraceae bacterium (assembly GCA_017551165.1). Taxonomy (GTDB): domain Bacteria; phylum Bacillota; class Clostridia; order Lachnospirales; family Lachnospiraceae; genus ISDg. The sequence continues at coordinate 55,443 of JAFZMO010000050.1, read as the reverse complement.
TATTGCGCATATACTTACAGTCATTTACTCGTACGTACCGATGAAGATCGGAAGTCCCTCGGAATCCGTGATCATGTACACGAAGGGACGATCCAACACGACGCGGTACGAAGGGGAAGGCTCCGCACAGGCGTCCGTGGCAACCAGGATCGCCGTCACGGCTGCCGCTCTCGTGCCCTCGTTGTCCACGCTGATGTACGTCTTGTGGAGCACGTCGGTGATATAGGTCGGGCCGTCCACGCCGGTGATCATGCGGTCGAAGTTCGAGTTGTTGCGGTCGAACGCGTCCTTCATGCCGAGCGCCTGCAGCGACTCGGAAAGCGATACGCTGTACTCCTCCTCGTAGCGCGGCATGCCGATGTACACATCGCCGTGCTTGGCGTTCGCACGCAGCTCCTCGAGGGTGCCGGGCTTCAGGGAAGCCACCAGCTGCTCCACGCTCACGCCCTCCTTCGGCAGAAGTGCGATGTACTGGAACTGTCCGCCCTTGTAGCTCTTCACAAAGCCGGTCGCGAGGTCATTCTCGAGGTATCTGCCGTCGGCCTCGCCCATCATCATGTCCACCTTCTTGACGGTGCCGTCCTCTCTCGTAAAATCGTAGTCCTTGCGGATCTGCTCCGTCTCAAAGGGATTCATCCACTTGGCTTCCAGCGAGATCGCATTTACCAATACCATCGAGCAATTCTGCGGAAGATCGTCGATGATCTTCTTGATCATGTCCTTCGTGTTGACGGCAACCCAGCGGTTGATGTCGGCGATCGATCCCGTGTCCATCGCTGCCTTGAACACCGCTGCCTTGTAGGAGTTCGCGCAGGTTGCAAGGAACTCCGCAGGAACGTTGTTCGCAAGCGCATCCTTGATCCACACGGAGTCTGCGTTCGTGAACGCGGCGCCGTCCTCAACTTCCCTGGTCAGCTCCTCGATCCACCCCGCCATGTAGGCGTTGCGCTCTTCGTTCGTGAGCCCGAGCATGTCGTTGATCTGCGTGAGGGTGTTCCCGTCCGCGCCGTTCGCCAGCATCGCGAGCGCCGTGTATACGGAAAACGGCGAGATCATGCGTGTTTCGCCGGGCTTCATTTTGTTGAGCAGGTCATAGGCGAACTTCTCATACGCCTCGCGCATCACATCGTCCATCGACTTCTTCGCTGCCGGCGCACCGGACGAAGCGGTCAGTTCCGTCGAGCTTCCGCCGGGCGTGCCCGTCGGGTCCGCTGCCTTGGTAGGGTCCGCCGCTTTGGTCGGATCCGCCGTCTTGGTCGGGTCCGCCGTCTCCTTGCCGGGCTGCGACTTGTTCTCCCGGCTCTCCGTCTTCGAGCCGCAGGCCATACAGCTCACGGTCAGGATCAACGCGCACAAAAGCGCGATCATTTTACGTATTGTTGCTCTTCTCATTGTCTTTACTTCCTTTCTCCCTTACTCGTAGGTTCCGATGAACAACGGAAGGTTGTTCTCGTCCACGATCATGTAGATGAACGGCCGGTCAAACCGGATCGACCGTTTTCCGATCGCAGCGGACAGTTTCCTGTTGGTAACGGCCGTGACCGCCGCTGCCTTGGTGCCTGCGCTGTCCAGGCTCATGTACGTCTTGTGGATCACGCGGTCCACATAGGACGGCTCCGTCGGGAACATGTTCGAAAAATCGGCTCTCGCCGTGAACGCATCCTCCATTCCCAGCGCGCGAAGCGCATCCTTCAGCTCCTTACTGTACGCACATTCGTACTTCGGGAGCGCGATGCTGACCTCATCCCCGTAGATCGCGCCGGCAAACAGTGCGTCGACCGTCGTTCCGTTCAGGGATGCGATCGCCTCGTCCAGACTCATGCCCTCCTTCGGCAGGAGCGCCACGTAGCGGAATTTGCCGCCCGTGTATGCCTTGGTACAGCCGTAGACGTAGTCATTTTCCAAATACACGGAGTCCGCATCGCCGTGCATCATCTCGACGATCTTGTGCTTTCCGTCCTCGCCGTTAAACAAGGCGTTCTGCTCGACGCTTTCGGTCGGGAACGAGATCGCCCATTTGCCGTCAAACGTGATGGCGTTGATGAGCACCATCAGAACGTCGGAATCAATGTCGCCGGGCTCAAAGATCTCCTTGATCATGCCCTTCGTATGCTTCTCCACCCAGGCGTTGATGTCCTTGACCGTACCGTCGTCCATCGCCGCCGCGAACACCTCTGCCTTAAAGCTGTCACTGCAGGCGTCGAGGAACGTCTTCTTCACCTTCTTCTGGTAGCGATCCTGCACCCACAGCGAGTCCGCGCAGGTGAATGCGATATCGCTCTGCCCCGTTAGCGCAGCGATCCACGCCGCCATGTAGGCGTTGCGCTCGCTCTCGGTCAACCCGAGCAGCGCCCGGATCTGCTCCGCCGTCTCGCCCTCCGCGCCGTTGGCGAGCATCGCAAGCGCCGTGTATACGGAAAATGGTGACACCAAACTGTTGTCATCCTCCTTTGCACACATCGCGAACAGTTTGTACGCAAAGTCCGCATACGCCGCGCGCATCTTCTCATCCATCGCGCTCGTCTGCGGCGTCGTGCCGGAAGTTCCCGTCAACAGCGTGCTCTCCGTCGGACCGTCGTCATCGGGGGTCTGCGGCTGACCGTCCGGTGTCTGCGCATCCGATTCCAAAAGGTCCGGCCCGTCGATCGTCTCGATGTGGGTGTTCTCGTACACCAAATACCCGAGGATGTACAGCTCTTTTCCGACTTTGATATACTCGACCGACCTTCCGTTTTCCACACCTTCGCCATTCATTCCATGGTAGTCGATGTAATCATACAAAAGCGCAGAGTACCCCACCGATCCGCCGTCCTTGATGGTCTGCCGGATCGGGATCAGCGCGATCACAAACAGCGCGATCACCGTGCCGATGATCCACTTTTTCCATTTTGACTCCTTCATAGTATCATCTCCCATCCGATTATCCCCTTTTCAAATTCCGTCACTCATACGTTCCGATGAAGATCGGAATGTCGTTGGCGCCCGCGACGATCATGTACACAAACGGCCGGTCGAGGCGGACCGTGATCTTCTCCGTCTCCATCGGCAGCGCAGCCTCCGTGACCGCGACGACCGTTGTGGCCGCAGCGCGGGTCCCCTTCTCATCCATCTCGACGCGCACCTGCTGCATCACGTCGTCGATCCGTAACTCCGTTTTCTCCGTGATCTCGGTCAGGCCGCCGTAGAACGCTTCCCGGATCCCCATATCCTGCAACACTTCGTTTAAATCACACCGGTAATCCGTTGTGAACTTCGGAAGCTCGAGCGTCACCTCCGCATTGCGCCGGTTCCCATAGTCAAGCGCGGTCTTCAGATAGTCCGCGTTCATCGCCGCGACCATGTCCGCAAGGCTCACACCCTCCCGAGGCTGGAACGCCACGAAGCGGAAGTCTCCGCCCTTGTACAGCTTGCCCGCGACCGTGCACAGGTCATCTTGGTAGTACCAGCTGTTCTCCTGCACCTCATGCATGAGGTCGACCTCGCGGATCTTGTTCCCGTTCCCGTCGTAGAACGGAGCATTTTTCTCCGTCTCCTCCGGGCGGAACTCATCGCTCCAGTCCCTGTCAAACAAAACGGCGTTGATCAGCAGCAGATCCGTGTCGCCCTTCAGCTCCCGAAGCATCTCGGGGATCATGCCGCCCGTGTTGTCGCTGACCCAGCGGTTGACGTCGGTGATCGTCGTCTCATCGAACGGTGCCCGGAACACGGACGCCCGATACGTCTTCGAGCAAATGTCCAAAAACGCCTTCTTCGTCTTGTCTGCAACCTTGTTGTTGAGCCAGACCGAATCAGCGATCTGCAAGCCCTGATCCTTCGTCCACAGCCCGACGAGCGTGGCCAGATAGCCGTTCAAGGTGTCTCGCGGCATCCCGAACACACTCTCCATCTCCGCGAGCGCTGTGCCGGACGCCCCGTTGGCCGCCATGCCGAGCGCAAAGATCAGGGAGAACGGCGAGACGGTCATCGAACTGCCGGCCTTCGCGTGTTCGCGCCGGAACATCTCCATCGAGAAGTTTCGATACGCTTCCGTGATCGTGTCGTCGACATTTCGCTTCTCTACGGAAGATTCGTCGCCCTTCGCCGGCTCCGCCAGTGCGACCGCCGCCTTCATCGCCGAGCCGCAGCCTGCCAGCGAGACCGCCATTGCGATGCACAGCACCGCTGCCGCGAGCCTTCGAAATCTCTGTTTCTTTCTTTCGAAAAATGTTCTCATATTCTCTTCCTTCCCCAATGCCCACACAGATCATTGTATACCCTAGATACGGTGCTGCATAGCATTTTTATGGCAGAAAAAAGAAACTCGGAAAAATTTTCAAAAAGGCTCTTGACAGTGTAACAGTGTTACGCTATAATGCGAGTGTAACAGTGTTACGGAACAGTGTTACGGTGCTGTCGCTACTGCAGAGCAACGGTCCCGACGTAAGTTCCGTGTTCCGAATTACAACGGAGGTATTTTATGGACAATGAGCAGTCCCTGATCTCCAAGAAGGCTCTGCTCGCACGCTACAACATCTCCTACGGTTCGCTTTACCGCTGGAAGCGCAAGGGGTTGATCCCCGACGAGTGGTTCCTGCGCAAAACGACCGTGACCGGGCAGGAAACCTTCTTTCCGGAGGACCTGATCTGTGAACGCGTGGAGCTGATACTCTCGACGAAGGACGACGTTCTTCTCGACGAGCTCGCCGCAAGGCTGACAGGGGAGAAACGCAATATCGGTGCGATCGCCGTGGAAACGAATTACGGCAACCACATTTTCCGTCAGAACGACATCCGCCGCGTCCTCGTGACCGGCGCGGACGGGATCATCAACGATGTCACACAACACATAATCGATCTGATTCAGGGAGGAATTCATCATGAGTGATAAGCAAAACTACAACATCGCCGGCTCGGGCAGCCTTCCGGGCGCCGACTACAACGGCGATATCCGTATCAGCGGCAGCGGACGCGTGAACGGGGACGCCGTTTGCGATTCGTTCCATGCCGCCGGTTCCGGCCACGTATGCGGCAGCCTCACCTGCCGCAACGAATTCCATGTCTCCGGCAGCGGCCACGTTGACGGAAACCTCGAGGCAAATTCCGCCCATGTCGCGGGAAGCTGCCACGTTGGCGGCGACGTCGTGATAATCGACAACTGCCATGCGGGAGGTTCCTTCCACGTAGCATCGCTCCGCTGCCGTGAGCTTCACATAAGCGGTTTGATCTCCTCCGACCGCGACGTCACCGCCGAGGAGATCAAGATTGACGGCGCCGTCAAGAGCGGCGGCCTGATCAATGCGGAGAATATCCTCGTCCGCATGAACGGTGACTGTACCGCGGACAGCATCGGCGGCAGCAAGATTACCGTCGAGCGTCATGCCGACGGACCGGTAGGTTTCTTCTCCCGCCTGTTCGGGCGCGATGGAAGCGGCCACAAGTTCCGCGTCAACAACACCATCGAGGGTGACGAGATCTATTTGGAAAATGTGACCGCTGCTTCGGTCATGGGCCGCATCGTCAAGATCGGTCCCGGCTGCAAGATCGGCTACATCTCCTACTCCGAGGGGATCGAGATCGACGAGGCCTCCGAGGTCGAGCGATACGAGCTCGTCGACTGACCTACGGGAACGGGATTTTCCGTACGACCACTTTACTTTATCGGGAAACTGTGCTATGATACATCGGTGTCAGCGCTTGTAGCTCAGTGGATAGAGTAGTGGCTTCCGAAGCCAATGGTCGGGGGTTCGAATCCCTTCAGGCGCATACGTAAGGCCCGCGGTAACCCGCGGGCCTTTTTGTTATGCCCGAGCCTGCAGCTGCGCGCGGAACCCCTCCGGCATCAGCTCCTCGAACTCCTTGAAACTGTAGACCTCATCCGAGAGGACCTCCTGCGGCGGCACCTGCGTCTCGTTGATCGTGTGCACCATCTCGGCGAGCTTGCTGCGGTCGTCCACCTTCGAAACCGGGATCAGAATAACCTCGTGGATGCTCGACGGCAGGATCCAGAAATCCTCCCCGATCCGCTCGCGGAACCGGTACAGAAACGGCAGCGCCAGCAGCGCCGTAGCCCCCATGTGGAGCTTGCTGTTCGTCAGCACATACATGGGGAACTCGCCACTCTCCCGCTCGCTCGTCAGCTCCTCAAGCGTCAGTCCGCAGATCTCGCCCCCGTTGTTTGAGATCATCTCATAGAGCACGTCCTCAATGTTCCGAAGAACCGGCGGCGTGACCCGCGCCGCGTTCTCGATCGCGAGCGCCGTCAGCTCGTCCGTCGTCACGCCCCACTCCTCCGCCTGCTCGTCGGAGATGCGCACGCTGCCGATCTTCTGGTCGTCGGTGTTCACGATCCACTGAAAGCCGACGGCAAAATCCCCGATCTCCACATGCGGCATATGCTCGAGCTCCTCGCGGTTCATCCCCCGGTTGACCATGCGGAACAGAATGTTCTCTCTCACCGACGCAAAATCGAAATCCGGCGTCTCCTTCCACGGCGTGCTGTTGTTGCGGTAGACCTCCGCCACCTCGTCCGCGATGTGGGCGATCGTCCGTCCCTCCGCGTACTGCTCATAGTATGGATTGAGGTACACCGTCGGCGCGACCGGCGAATCCTTATGGCGGATCAGCATTCCCTCCATCTCGATATTGTTGTTCTTGCGGACCGACTTCATCGTGACCGAGTACTCTTCCCCCAACGTACCCTGCACATACTCCCTCACGCAGTCACAAAACTCCTGAAAATTCTTCATAGCAAACACACACCCGGCGTTCGTCGGGCCCTTTCCCAATACTGTTAATGGATTGTTTTGTTCACGCGCGTGATCTCGGGGCGAACGCCCCATCGGAAAATAAAAGAGTTGCCGGGATCCCGACAACTCCGATTGTATCATATTCACATGTGTTTCCGCAAGGGATGAGAGCCCTTTCGGCACGGAGAACCTACGCCCTCCGATTCGTTCACCGCGCACAAAACGCGGTCCTCTCAGTCAGTGCAAAAGCGCTTGTTTTTGTGGGACTTCCACAAAAACCACGGGGTTCATTTTACGACTCGTTGCGAAGCGCCGTCATCAGGTGACCGACAAGCTCAGCGCCCATCGCCTCGCCGTACAGCGCGCCCTGCGCGATATCGAGCCCGCACTCCTTCGCGAGCGTCTCCTGCTCTCTTGTGTTCATGCCGGCGCAAATGAGCTTCGCGCCGAACTGATGCGCCGTCTGTGCGACCGCCGAGAGAAGCTTGGCGGTCTCCTCGTCGCCGGGCTCGGGCACGGCAATGCTCTGTGCTCTCCAGTAGACGACCGGCATCTCCGCGAGCTCCTTCGCGGGCACGATGGGAAGGCCCTCCGTATCCAGCGTGAAGCACACGCCGAACGCCTCGAGCTTGCGCATGATCTCCTTCGATCTGCGAAGGTTGCGCATCACTACCTGCTCCGGAAGCTCGAACGTCACGCGACGCATATCCGGCTCCTGGTTCTGCAGTGCGTCATATGTAGTCTTGATAAATTCACGGTTGTTGAACATGCGCTCCGACACCGGAACCGCGATGCGCACATCCGTGATTCCCATCTCCGCAAAGCGGTGCAAAAACTCTCCCGCGCGCACCAGCATCGCCTCGTACACGACCATCGCCTGACCGCTTTGGTCGATGTAACCAAACAGCGTGTCGCCTCCGACAACACCCTCCTGCGTCCGCAGGATCGGGGAGACGGCGAGCTGCTCGATCGCGCCGCCGGACAACATTTTCCGAGGGATCAGCGGATACTCCACCGCGCCGGCGCGCACCGCGTCCGTGACGGCCGCCTGTATGCCCATCCGGTCGATGGCGTTCTTCGCGATCTCCTCCGTATAGAAGCAATACCGGCACTCACCCTGCTCGGCGGACTGCTTGACCGCCTCCGCCATGGCGAGTCCCAGGTTCATATCCAAAATCTGCATCGTGTTGCCGTCCTCGGGCGCCACGGTCACCGCGCCGTACACGATCGGCTCCGTCTCCACGCCGTTGTTCATCATCGGAAGAGCGAGCAGCTTGAAGAGCTTGTCGATCTTGCTCTCGTAGTCCACGCGGTGCACGATCCTCTGTGTCAACACGGCAAATGCGTCGTCGCCGAGCAGTGCGATCTCATCGTCCTCACTGTTCAGCGCGCCGCGAAGGCGCTGCAGGATCTCCTGTTTCATCTCCGTGTTGTTGCGCCCCAAGAAGCTCAACCCGGCGTCCGACTCGCTGCGGAATGCAAAGATCGCAAGTCCGATCTCCTCGCCCTCCGCACACTTCTTCTTGGCCGCCTCGAACGATTCCGTCAGCTTCAGGCGGTTGGGAAGATCTGTCCCGGCGTCGTAGTACGCCAGCCTGCGCAAACGCTCATACTTCTTGCGGATCGTCTCGTAGTTATCGGTCATTGCGGTCTTCGCCTGGGAGTTCTCCTGGCCGAACGCCTCCGCGCGAGCCAGACGGCTCTTCAACTCGTTCAGCTGCTTCTCGCCGGACTTCAACCGACTCTGTGCCACGCGCAGTTTCATCGCAAACACAAAGGCTACAACTACCGTAGCTATCGCAAATACGATCGCCATGATCAATGCCGGCTTCATACGAACCTCCCATCCTTCCGCAATCCGAAAACAAAACACTGAAAGAAACAAAATAACCCTACCTCCGCCTGGAGATAGGGTTAATCGAGGCGACGTGACTTGAACACGCGACCCCCGCGTCCCTAACACGGTGCTCTACCAAACTGAGCCACGCCTCGAATTCACGCCTTGTTGCTCCGAGCGGTTTCCGTCCGAAGTTACAAAACGAAAAAGCTGGAAATCAGATTCGAACTGACGACCCCTTCATTACGAGTGAAGTGCTCTACCGGCTGAGCTATTCCAGCATGCACGAAATCGAGGCGACGGGATTCGAACCCACGACCTCTGCGTCCCGAACGCAGCGCTCTACCAAACTGAGCCACGCCTCGAAATTTTTCGCGTGCTCACACATTATGCAACAAATATCCCGGATTGTCAACCCCCAAAATGAGCGAATCTCCCGCAATCTTTTTGACTTCTGTTTTTCCCCGTGGTAGAATATATGAAAGGCCTGATAATTATGGGCCCGGACGACTGTTTTCTTATGGGGGATACAGGTTATGAAGCAGGAAAAAAGCAAGGCATATCAGCCCATGTTCGTAACCGAAATGACCAACGAGGACATGTTCTCGGTTGTTCGCATCATTTACTTCATCGTGATAGGCATCTGTACGATCGCCGCCGTGTACTCGGTCGTTGCCGCAAACAACTACGGACGGCAGTATATCCTGAACAGTGTGCGGCCGGTTCTCATGTTCGGCTTCCCCTGCTGCTCAGTGGTTCTGTGCCTTCTGTGGAAGAAGAGTTGGACCATTTCACTGGTGCATTTGGGATTCACGATCATCCTCGGAATCTTCTTCGCCGTGCTCACCGTGGACATGACGCTCATGACCTACGCACGACTGTGGGGCGTAGACTTCGAGGCTAACAGGTACGCGGCAATGGGTGCTGTAACGGTTTTCTACTACGCACTGATCGCCGGCGTCATCCTCTACGCCGTTCTGGTCATCCTGACTCTGCTGGCTGTAAAGGCAAGGAAACCGGTGAAGCAGGAGCTGCTGCCGCAGTACAATTCCATCTATCCGGAACAGCGCTGATCGCGCTGACCGTATCGTAAGCAAAAAACGAGCGCAGCCTCACGGTTGCGCTCGCTTTGTTTTTCTTTATTTCGGGATCACTCATCCCTAAGGCCTGCGAGCATGCCCATTAGCTTGGTGCTGCGCTCCATGAACGCAGTCATGTCGGCGGGCTCCAGCGGCTTCTGCGCAATGCGCGCCAGGTCGTAGATCTGTGCGCACAGAAGTGCGGTGTTCGCATCATCCGGATTGTCGCAGACAAACTTGACGAGCTTGTTGCCCGCGTTGAGCACGAGCTTCGAATCGTCCGGAAGTCCGGCCTGCGCCATGCCGTACATCGCCATCATATCCTGCATGCGGCGGCTGTCCTCGGACAGCGTGATCATCGCCGGGATCTGCGTGTTCTTCAGCTTCTCCACCGCGATGTCGAGCTCACCGTTGTTGAGCGACTTGCGGAACGTCGCCGTGAGGTTCTCGGTCATCTTCTTGAGTTCCTCTGCGTCCGCCTCGTCCTTCAGCGTGTCGGTCACGTCCGCATCAATGCGGCGGAACGTCACGGTGTCGTTCTCCTGCTCCAGCTGCTGGATAAACGGCTGGTCGATCCGGTGCGTCATGATGATCGCATCGACGCCGTTCTCGCGGAACATGTTGATGTACTGGCTCTGCTGCTTCTCGTCGGTCACATAATATACAACGGTCTTCTCCGGCTCCTTCGCCGCATCGTCGGTCTTCTCGGCATCCGCGGTATCGGCTGCTTCCGTCTTCTCAGTTGCATCTGCCTTCGCATCAGCATTCTCGGAAGCGTCCTTCGCCTCAGCGGCATCCGCAGCCCCGTCCTTCGAAGCCTTCGCGGCCTCCACGTACTCAGGCAGCGTGATGTATTTTCCGTCGATATCCTTGTAGATGAGGAAGTCCTTCATCTTCTCGCGGAACTTCGCGTCACGAAGGCAACCGTACTTGATGAACGGGCAGATGTCGTCCCAGCATTTTTCGTAATTCTCGCGGTCGGTCTTGTACATGCCGGAGAGCTTGTCGGCGACCTTCTTCGCGATGTAGTCGCTGATCTTCTTCACGAAACCGTCGTTCTGCAACGCGCTTCGCGATACGTTGAGCGGGATGTCCGGGCAGTCGATGACGCCCTTGAGGAGCATCAGAAACTCCGGGATGACTTCCTTGATGTTGTCCGCGATGAAGACCTGGTTGTTGTAGAGCTTGATCGTGCCGTCGAGGCTGTCGTACTCCGTGTTGATCTTCGGAAAATAAAGGATGCCCTTCAGGTTGAACGGGTAGTCCATGTTCAGATGGATCCAGAACAGCGGCTCCTTGTAGTCGTGGAACGTCGTGCGGTAGAACTCCTTGTACTCCTCTTCCTTGCACTCGGAAGGGGAATGCAAAAACAGCGGGAACGTGTCGTTGATCGGCTTCGGACCCTTCTTCTCCTTCTTGGTCTCGGCCTTCGCGTCGGCCTCCTCGCCTTCAACCTCCGTCGCCTTGCCGTCCGCATCGACCTCGGCGTCGATCACCTCCGGCTCCTCTGCGGGCGCGGGCTTCGTCGCATCCTCGAAGAAGATCGGCACCGGCATGAACGAGCAGTATTTGCCGAGCACTTCCTTGACGCGGTACTCGTTCGAGAACTCGTAGCTGTCCTCGTTTAAGTACAGCGTGATCTTCGTGCCGCGCTCGGTGCGGTCGGAATCGCTCATCTCATAGTTCAGGCCCTCCTCGGACTCCCAGTGCACGGCCTGCGCGCCGTCCTTGTACGAGAGCGTATCGATCGTTACCTTGTGTGCGACCATGAACGCGCTGTAGAAGCCGAGACCGAAGTGGCCGATGATCTGGTCCTCGCTCGCCTTGTCCTTGTACTTCGCAAGGAAGTCGGTCGCGCCGGAAAATGCGATCTGGTTGATGTACTCCTTCACCTCATCCGCGGTCATACCGATACCGTTGTCGATGATGGTGAGCGTCTTCTCCTCGGGGTTGATGCGCACGATGATCTTCCACTCATTGTCGTCCGCGATCTCCGCCTCGCCGATCAGCGCCAGCTTCTTCAGCTTCGTGATGGCGTCGCTGCCGTTCGACACGAGCTCTCTGAGGAAAATGTCGTGATCCGAGTAGAGCCACTTCTTGATGATGGGAAATATATTTTCCGAATTGATGGACAAATTGCCCTGTTCCATAGCCATAGAAAACACCTCCGTAACGGTCCGCGTCCGCCGCGAACCGAAAGAATCTTTCGCTGCCGGGAAGCCCTCGGGACAAGCCCTTTTCTTCCCCGCACAGCCAAGTATACTCCGCGCAAATGGAAAAGTCAACACAAAATTAGCACTCGTTTTGTCCGAGTGCTAACAGTGCGTTTTATGTGCGTTTTTCCGTGATCACTTCCCGAGCAGTTCCGCCGCAGCGACCAGGTACTCGGCCTCCGAGCGGCATTTGCGGATGTGCTTCTTCGCGCGCTCCGCGTCGGGATAACGGTCCCCGAGATACCCCCAGACCTCCTTCATCTTGAAGAGCGTATCCTTTACGCCCCAGAGCCCGACATACGCGCGGTACAAAGCATCGTGGAAGGCCCGCAGCTCCGCGTCGGTCATCACCTCTCCCGTGGCGATCTCTCGGAAAATACCGGGGTTCGCGACGGCGCCTCGCCCGATCATCACCGCCTTGAGATCCGGAAAACGCTCGAGGATCTTCGCGCAGCCCTCGGCGCTTGTAATATCGCCGTTGTAACACAGCGGAAGCTTCGTATTCTCATACGCGTACGCGAAAGCGTCCATGTCCGGCTTGCCGCCGTACCAGTCCTCGCGAACGCGCGCATGCACGATCAGCTCAGTGATCGGATACCGGTTGTAGATCTCGAGGATCCGCGGCCACTCCGCCTGCGCGTCAGCGTACCCGAGCCGCGTCTTGACCGACACCGGCATCGGCAACTCGTGCGAGAACAGGCGGTCGAAGAAGCGCTCCATGCCCTCCGGGTCGCGCAGAAAACCGCTGCCGCGCCCCTTCTTCACGACAGTTCCCGAAGGGCAGCCGAAGTTTAAGTTAACCTCGCGGTAACCGAGGTCCGCGAGCAGCTGAAACATTGTGACCGCCGCGTCTGCGTCGTTCGTGAGCACCTGCGGCACCGTGTTCATCCCCGCGTTGTGCGACGGGTCGAGCTCACGCCCCTGCCGCGTCTTGAACGCGCACCCGGTCACAGGCGAAAGAAACGGGGTGAAGTACGTGTCCACCCCGCCGAAAGCCGATTGTAATGTCTGCCGAAAGAGGTAGCCCGTGACCTCCTCCATCGGCGCCAGATACAATTGCGCCATTTTGAATACTCCTTCGTCGCTTGCGCGACGGTGTTATCATTTTTCGAAAAATGATCCCTTGATCACTTGCCGAAGAAATTGCTGTAAATATCCTGGAAATACCGGGACTCCACGAGGATTCCCAGGTGCACCGGATAGTACGCATAGAACAGCGTGCGCACGATCGGATTTCTCGCCTTGTCGTAGCCGAGCTCTCCGTTGTACGCGAGAATGCAAAGCACACCCATCAGCGTTGCGAACGCGTACGGGATCGACTGCGTCACCATGAACAGCGAGAGGACCACGAGCATGATGCCCATTGTCTTCTTCTCATTGCGGAACAGATAACTCAGCAGCACGAACATCGGTGCCTCGATCGCATAGTCGAGCTCCAGCGGGAACAGCATGCACACCAGAAGCGTCACCATGATCACGCCGCCGAGCAGACCGACATGTGCCAGATTGTGCAGGAACTGCTTGGGGAGCATCTCGCCGAAACGGTCCTGGATCGCCTTCACGGCAAGAAGCATCAACAGGCAGATCGTGAATGTGAACAGAACGTTCAACATCGGGATGATCCAGCCCGTGTACGCCGCCTGCTCCGCCTGCGACAGCGTCTTGAACCAGATGTTCAGGCCATCCTCTCCGTACACCGGAGTGCCGCCCGCCTTGGCGTACGCCTCGCGCAGCGAATCCATCGCCACGCCATACTGCTGTGTCCACAGGTAGAACCAGAACAGCTCCGCGATGAGCGCGGTGACAAACATGCGCAGGATGTATTTCTTGCGGCTTGCGGTCTTCACAAAGCCCTCCGCCAGCAGGAAACATGCGATCGGCATCGCCGGGCGTCCGAGTACGCGCAGCAGGTTATACAGCGTCGTCCCCCGCTCTAAGAATACGACCGCAAAATGATCGAGCGTCATGGTGACGACGAGTATCAGTTTCAGAACAAGAGCACTCACGGATTCGAATCCCCCTCAGTAGTATCCTTGGCCGTCGCCTTGCGTGTGCGACGGACCGCCGGCTTCGGAGCCGGTGCCGGCATGCTCTGCAGCACCGCGATCGTGCGCGCGGGCACCTTCAGAAGATCGCCGACGACCTCCCCGGCCTTGAGCGAGGGGTCGCTCGCGAGAGCGATCCGGAATCCGCCGCGTCCGGGCAAAACGGGAATCGCAAACGTCTGCTCCTCCCAGTACATATTAAAGACAAGATAGAACGAGTCATCGCGCCCGTCGTGGCCGACGCTCGCAAAATCCCCGCTCAGCAGGATACCGACACATCGGTTGTACGGACTGTCGTCCGGCCGCCACGCCTCGCGCCCGTGCACGGAAACGTCCGGTGCACCGCTCGAGAGGTAGTCCATACCGCGAAGCGGGATCGGATTGTGGAGGACCGGATGTGCCTTGCGAAGCGCGATCGCCGCGCGCACAAACGCCGTGAACTCCGCCTGCCGCTTCTGTCCCGACCAGTTGACCCAGCCGATCGTGTTATCCTGATTGTATGCGTTGTTGTTGCCGCTCTGCGAGTTGCCGAACTCATCGCCCGCAAGTATCATCGGCGTGCCCTGCGACAGTAACATCGCGAGCACCGCGTTCTTGCGCATGCGCAGACGAAGCTCGCGGATCTTGCGCCGCTTGTCCGGACCTTCCGCACCGCAGTTCCAGCTGTGGTTGTAGTCGCTTCCGTCGCGCCCGTGCTCGCCGTTCGCCTCGTTGTGCTTCACGTCGTACATGTACAGATCGGCCAGCGTAAAACCGTTGTGGTCGGTGATGTAGTTGATCGTGCCGATGTTCGCGCCGCTTCTGGTCACTCTTCCGGCAAATGCTCTCGCCATGCCCTCATCGCCCTTCAAGAAGCGCCTTGCATCCGCGAGGAAGCCGTCGTTGTACTCCGCGAGCATCGGTGTCTTGGGCACTGCGGAGGATGCGTAGATCCCGCCGTCCCAGCCACTGCACAGAAGCTTCGTGTCCGCCAGATACGGGTCCGTCGCCAGCATGCGCGTGTCGACGAGGTCACCGCTAAGACGGAAGCCGTCAATCCCGTACTCGCGAACCCAGAAGCGCAGCGCATCGAGCGCCATGCAGCGGTTCGTGTCCGCGGGGATCATCATTTCCAGCAAAACCTCGATCCCGGCCGCGTGAAGCTTCTTCACCATCGCGCGGAACTCCGCGTCCGCCCGCGACGGATCCGACGCATACGACGCCTTGGGAGCAAAGAGGCAGTAGTGCTTCGCATAGCCCCAGAAGTTGACCTTGCGCTCGCGTTCCGCCCCCTCCGTTTCCGCATCTGCCATGCCGGGCCGCATACCGCTGCCGCGGTAGTATTTCGATGTGGCAAATGAAGGTGCGTTCCAGTCGGGATCTCCCTCCCGGTAGCACTCGTTGAACTCTGTGACCGGCATCAGCAAAACCGCGTTGACGCCGAGCGTGCGCAGGTACTCCGCCTTGCCGGCGAGAGCCGCATACGTGCCGGCGTTTGCGTTCTTCAATTCCTTGGTAAAGCCTCTCACATGAAGCTTGTAGAGGATCATGTCTCCCATAGGGATCCCCGGGTGTCCGTTCGAGGCACCGTTGCCGGCGGGCCGTACCACGCCGCGCACCATGCGCTCTTCCTTCGCGCTGAGGCGCTTGCCGAAGCGCTCCCGCCCTGCGATCAAGCGCGCATACGGGTCGACAAACCGCATCCCCTTCGCCTCATAGTCGTACTGCCATACGCCCTCCGGAGTCTCCCCCGCGAGGCGAACGCCGACGCAGAACACGGATCCCGTGCGGTCCTCTGCATCCATCGTCACGACATATTCCGGCTCGGCGGCTGCACCCCGGTAGACGCGCAGGGAAACCTCCTCCGCGCCGGGTACGGAGATCGCAAAATTGACATACTGCCCCGCAACCGTTGCCCCGAGAGGCGACGGCGTTCCCTTGCGGTACTCCGCTGCCGGTATCGAATCGTTGTTGTATTTCACGAGAATCACCCCATTCTCCGTAGTCTTCACACCCGCGGGACGCCTTCTCAGTCGTCCTCCTCCGCGTTGACGACAAGCTTCTGGCGCTTCACGGCCATCTCGTCGTTCTCGAGGTACTCGTCGTACGTCGTCACCTTATCGATCAGCGAGCCGTCCGGCAAAATCTCCATGATGCGGTTGCCGACGGTCTGGATGAACTGGTGGTCCTGCGACGTGAACAGCGCCACGCCCGTGAACTTCATCAGCCCGTTGTTGAGAGCCGTGATCGACTCCATATCCAGGTGGTTGGTAGGCTCGTCGAGGATCAGGACGTTCGCGCCCATGATCATCATTTTCGAAAGAAGAACTCGCACGCGCTCACCACCGGAGAGCACGTTGACAGGCTTCACGCCGTCGTCTCCCGCGAAGAGCATACGGCCGAGGAAGCCGCGCACATACGTCACATCCTTCTCGGGCGAGAACGGCATCAGGAAGTCAACGATCGACTCGCTGCCCTTGAACAGCTCGGTATTGTCCTTCGGAAAATACGCCTGCGTCGTCGTGACGCCCCACTTGAAAGTTCCCTCGTCGGGCTCCATCTCGCCTGCGAGGATCTTGAACAGAACCGTGCTCGCCATCGTGTTCGCACCGACGAACGCGACCTTGTCCTCGCGTCCGAGCACGAACGAGATGTCGTCAAGGACCTTCACGCCGTCGATCGTCTTGGAGATGTGATCCACGGTGAGAACCTCGTTGCCGATGTCACGGTTCGGACGGAAATCGATGTAAGGATATTTACGGGACGACGGACGGATATCATCGAGCTCGATCTTCTCGAGAGCTCGCTTTCTGGACGTCGCCTGCTTGGACTTGGAAGCGTTCGCGGAGAAGCGCTGGATGAACTCCTGCAACTCCTTGATCTTCTCTTCCTTCTTGCGGTTTGCTTCCTTCATCTGCTTGATCATCAACTGGCTCGACTCGTACCAGAAGTCGTAGTTACCTGCGTACAGCTGGATCTTCGAGTAGTCGATATCCGCGATGTGCGTGCACACCTTGTTCAGGAAATAACGGTCGTGGGAAACCACGATGACCGTGTTGTCGAAATTGATGAGGAACTCCTCCAGCCACTGGATCGCCGCGAGGTCGAGGTGGTTGGTAGGCTCGTCGAGAAGCAAAATGTCGGGGTTGCCGAACAGCGCCTGCGCAAGCAGTACCTTGACCTTGTCGCTGCCGTTCAGCTCGCTCATCTGCATGTAGTGCATGTCAGTCTCGATGCCGAGGCCGTTTAAAAGGGTAGCCGCATCGGACTCCGCCTCCCAGCCGTTCATCTCGGCGAACTCATTTTCCAACTCACTCGCCTTGATGCCGTCCTCCTCCGTGAAGTCCTCCTTCGCGTAGATCGCGTCCTTCTCCTGCATGATGTCATACAGGCGCTTGTTGCCCATGATGACGGTGTCAAGCACGCTGTAGGCATCGTACTTGAAGTGGTCCTGCTGCAGGAACGAGAGACGCTGGCCCTGGGTGATGATGACATCGCCCTTCGTCGGCTCGAGCTGTCCGTTCAGGATCTTGAGGAACGTCGACTTGCCGGCGCCGTTCGCGCCGATGATGCCGTAGCAGTTTCCCTCGGTAAATTTGATGTTCACATCCTCAAACAGCGCCTTCTTGCCGATGCGCAGCGTGATGTTGCTGGCTTGTATCATTGGTGTGTCTCCTAACTAATGTATTCTGCTTAAAAACATGAATTCACAAACACATGAATTCACAAACACATGAATTCACAAACCTCACTCATAGAAATCGACGATGTCGATTTCTATTTCGTGTGGGCGGGCGGCAACTTCGTTTCCGCTCGCCCTTTGTCATGATCACCGTCAATCTCGAAAGCAAGCTTTCGGATTGCCCGTGATCACGCCAAAAGGTTTGTTCATTCAGTTACCTTTCTATATTTCAAAGAGCATCTCTGCATACGTCGGAACCGGCCAGAGATCGCGGTCGATGACCATCTCGAGACGGTCGATCGGCGCGCGCAGAGCTGCCATCGCGGGCACGACATAGTCGTGGAAGAATTCTGCCATCTCGCGTCCCTCTGCCTTGGATACGGCCTCCTCGTCGAGTCTGCGAAGCTCCGAGAGAGCGTCCTGTGCGTCGCGCAGCAGGCGCGAGGTCTCCATCAGCAGCTCGATCTGTACGCTGGTGTCCGCCTCGGGAACCGCTTCCGTCACCGTCTTCACGGAGTCCGCAAGGCGGGTCGTGAACCGGATCACGGCGGGGATGTATTTGCAGCCCGCCATGGAGATCATGGTGCGAGCCTCAATGTTGATCGCTTTCGCGTAGATCTCATAGTCGATCTCGGCGCGGCTGCGAAGCTCAGTCTCGGTAAATACTCCCTGATGGCCGAAGGTCTCGATCGCCTTGTCGGTCACGAGTGCCGGAATCGCATCCACCATCGAGCGAAGGTTCGGAAGGCCTCTTCTCTCGGCCTCCTCGACCCATTCCTGCGAATAGCCGTTGCCGTTGAAGATGATGCGCTCGTGCTCTGCGAGCGACTTCTTGATCAGGTCGTGAACCGCCTGCTCGACATCGTCCGCCTTCTCGAGGATGTCCGCAAACTTCTCGAGCGTCTCTGCGACGATCGTGTTGAGTGTCGTGTTCGCGTCCGCGATGGACATCGAGGAACCGACGGAACGGAACTCGAACTTGTTGCCTGTGAATGCAAACGGCGACGTGCGGTTGCGATCGGTCGCATCGCGGCCGATCGAAGGCAGCGTGGAAACACCCGTGTGCAGGCGTCCCTCTCTCTTCAGTCTCTTCGCCTCGCCGGTCTCCACGAGTTGCGTCACGACGTCGTCGAGCTGCTCGCCGAGGAATACCGAAACGATCGCCGGCGGCGCCTCGTTGGCTCCCAGACGATGGTCGTTGCCGGGGTTGGCTGCCGAGAGACGAAGCAGATCCGCATGGTTGTCAACCGCCTCGATCACGGCAGTCAGGAACAACAGGAACTGAATGTTCTCGTTCGGCGTCTTGCCCGGGTTCAAGAGGTTCTTGCCCGTGTCGGTCACAAGCGACCAGTTGTTGTGCTTGCCGGAGCCGTTGACTCCCGCGAACGGCTTTTCGTGCAGCAGGCACTCCAGACCGTGTCGCTTGGCCACCTTCTTCATGCACTCCATGGTCAGCTGGTTGTGGTCTGTTGAAATGTTTACAGTCGTATAGAAGGGGGCAAGCTCGTGCTGTGCAGGCGCCGCCTCGTTGTGCTGCGTCTTCGCGTAGATGCCCATTTTCCAAAGCTCGTGATTGAGCTCCTGCATGAACGCGCCGACACGCTCCTTCAGGCTTCCGAAGTAGTGGTCGTCCATCTCCTGTCCCTTCGGAGGCTTCGCGCCGAACAGCGTGCGCCCCGTGAAGATCAGGTCCTCGCGCTTCATGTAGTTCTTATGATCGATCAGGAAATACTCCTGCTCCGCACCGACTGAGCACTCCACGCGCTTCACATCGTCGTGGCCGAACAGCTTCAGGACGCGAAGCGCCTGCTTGTTGATCGCTGCCATCGAGCGGAGAAGCGGTGTCTTCATGTCGAGCGCATCGCCCGTGTAGGAGCAGAACGCGGTCGGGATGCAGAGCGTTACGCCCGAGGCATCCTCGCGCAGAAATGCGGGCGAGGTGAAGTCCCACGCCGTGTAGCCGCGCGCCTCAAACGTTGCACGCAGACCGCCGCTCGGAAACGAGGACGCGTCCGGCTCGCCCTTGATAAGCTCCTTGCCGGAGAACTCCATGATCGCCTTGCCGCCCGGCGCCGGCGTGATGAACGAATCGTGCTTCTCGGCAGTGATGCCGGTCAGCGGCTGGAACCAGTGCGTGTAGTGCGTAGCGCCGCGCTCGATCGCCCAGTCCTTCATGCACCCTGCGATCACCTGCGCAACCTCGCTTGTCAGCGGCTCGGAGCGCTCCATCGCGTTCTTCCACGCCTCGAACGTCTCCTTGGGGAGCCGTTCCTCCATGACGGTTTCGTTAAACGAATCCACACCGAAAATGTCGGTCAGCTTTTCAATCATTGTCCTATACCTCTGTCTTCTTATCGTCCGAGCCCGCAAGCGTGACATCCAGCTGCGGGAACGGTATCGTAAATCCGCGTTCCTTCATGGCGTAGCGGATTTCTTCCATCATCGAAAAATAAACCGGCCAATAATTTTCCTTCTTCACCCAGCAGCGGAACACAAGGTTCACGGAGCTGTCCCCGAACTCCTTCACCAAAACCTCGGCGGTCTTGTTCTTAAGCACGCGCTCGTCCGCCTCCGCAAGCTCCAACAGCATGGCGCGCACGCTGCGGATATCATCGTCATACGAGATCGGCACCGCGAGGTCCACTCTCCGCTCCGGCTCTGCCGAGACGTTCACCAGGTTGGAGTTGGCCAGGCTGCCGTTGGGCATGATCACCGTGCGGTTGTCGGGCGTCAGCAGTCTCGTGTAACAGATGCCGATGTCCTTCACGGTGCCTTCAAGCCCCGATGCGACGATGTAATCACCGACGCGGAACGGCTTGGTGAGCAGGATCAGCACGCCGCCCGCAAAATTAGACAGGCTGCCCTGCAATGCGAGACCGATCGCGAGTCCGGCCGAGCCGAGGATCGTCGCCACCGATGTGATCGGCAGTCCGAGAAGCTCGAACAAAAGCACGAACAGAACCGTGTACATGCCGACTCGGCACAGCGAGAGCAGGAACTTTGCGAGCCCGCTGTCCATGCCCTTCTGCTGTCGAACCGTCAGCCCGCGCTCGATGAGCGAGAGCAGCTTGCGGATCACCCTGCGGCCGACCCACCACAGCAGAACGGCGAACACGATCCGGATCGCTACCGCGGAAAATACCGCCAGCGCTGCCGGAAAATCACCCTTGTACAGGTATTGTATAAACTCCTTCATGCGCATCCCCCTTTAGTCAGATGCCTCAGTTCTTCTCCTTCAGGATCGGCGTGCACGTAAAGATCGCACAGCCGAGCGGCGGGATCGTGATCTGGATCGAGTTGTCACGACCGTCGACACGCTCCTCCTTCGACTGCTTCAGTCGAGCGTTCACGTGGCCGCTGCCGCCGTAGTTCACGGCATCCGAGTTGAAGATCTCCTTGTATTTGCCGGGGAACGGAACACCGACCGCCTGCTTCTCGTACACAACGGGTGTGAAGTTGCATACCACGAACAGCGACTCGGCGGGATCCTCGGTCTTGCGGACGAACGTCACGATGCTGTGGTCCGCGTCGAGGCAGCTCATCCACTCGAATCCGTCCGGATCCTGGTCGAGCTTGTAGAGCGCCGGGTGCGAGGTGTAGATCGCGTTGAGGTCCTTGACCATCGCGTGCATCTTCGCGTTGAGCGTGCCGCCCTTGTCCCCCTCGACCTTATCGGTCAGAAGGTTCCACTCGAGGCTCTTCTCCTCATTCCACTCCGCGAGCTGTGCCATATCCTGGCCCATGAACAGAAGCTTTTTGCCCGGATGGCAGGTCATGTAGCCGTACGCCACACGGAGGTTCGCGAACTTCTCCTCGTAGGTGCCGGGCATCTTGCCAAGCATCGAGCCCTTGCCGTGCACCACCTCGTCGTGCGAGAGAACGAGGATGAAATTCTCACTGTATGCATAGATCATGCTGAATGTGAGCGATCCGTGGCATCCGCGGCGGAACAGCGGATCCTGACGCATGTACGTCGTAAAATCGTTCATCCAGCCCATATTCCACTTGAAGTCGAAACCAAGGCCGTCGTCGTTGAGATCGCCCGTGATCTTCGGCCATGCCGTCGACTCCTCCGCGATCATCAGAGCACCCGGAACACGCTTCTTTGCGATCGAGTTGAGGTGCTTGAGAAGCTCGATCGCCTCGAGATTCTCGTTGCCGCCGTACATGTTGGCAACCCACTCGCCGTCATTTTTCCCGTAATCGAGATACAGCATCGACGCAACCGCATCCATGCGAATGCCGTCCACGTGATACTTCGTGAGCCAGAACAGCGCGTTGGCGATCAGGAAGTTCGAAACCTCCGGACGGCCGTAGTTGAAGATCAGCGTGCCCCAGTGCGGGTGGCTGCCCTTGCGGGGATCCTGATGCTCATACAGGCACGTTCCGTCGAAGTTCGACAGACCGAACGTATCTCTCGGAAAATGAGCCGGCACCCAGTCGAGGATGACTCCGATGCCCTGCTTGTGCATGTAATCGACAAAGTACATGAAATCCTCGGGCGAGCCGTAGCGCGACGTCACCGCGTAGTAGCCCGTCACCTGATAGCCCCAGGAGGCGTCGAGCGGATGCTCCATCAGAGGCATCAGCTCAATGTGCGTGTAGCCGGTCTCCTTCACGTACTCAGCAAGCATCACGGCGAGCTCGCGGTAGTTGTAGAAGCTTCCGTTCTCGTCGGCTGGCTTCTTCCACGATCCGAGGTGAACCTCGTAGATCGACATCGGAGACGCCTTGAAATCAATATTCTTGCGATCCGCCATGTAGCGGTCGTCGGACCATTCGAAATTGCGAAGGTCGGCAACGCGGGACGCCGTGCCCGGACGAAGCTCCGCTGCGTTCGCGTACGGGTCCGCCTTGAGGTAGGTGAGGCCGCCTTTGACCTTAAGCTCATACTTGTAGAGCTCTCCCGCCCCGACGCCGGGGATGAACAGCTCGAAGATGCCGCTGCTTCCGAGTCTTCTCATCGGATACAGGCGGCCGTCCCAATGGTTGAAATCACCGACCACGCTGATGCGCATCGCGTTCGGAGCCCAAACCGCGAAATACGTTCCGTCGACGCCGTCGAGCGTCATCGGATGCGCGCCGAGCTTCTCATACACGGTGTAGTGGATGCCCGCATTGAACTCGCGGCAATCCTCCTCCGTGATCTGCGGCCAGAACCGGTATGCGTCCTCGCATGTGCGCTCACCGCCCTCGTAGAGATAGCGGAAGCGGTATTTGCCCTCCGGTGCGATGCACGCGAAGAAACCTCCCTCATCCACCTTCTCCATCTCGTAAGACTCCGCCTTGCCGGCTTCTCCGAGAAGCAAGATCGCGCGCTCTGCGTTCGGGTCAAACGTCGTGTAGACCATACCGCCCTTGGCCTTGTGAGCGCCGAGCACCGTGTGCGGGTCGTCGTGTTCGGAATACACGATCGCTTCAATATCCCGCCAGTTCATCAGTTTGTACAGGGTTTCATCCATACCGATTGCCTCCGTAATCGTTAGTCAGAGCGCTCCGCGCCCTGCGTATTTCCGACCTACCATCCTGACCTGTGTTTCAACCGCCGTCACTTGGAAATGCAAGTGCGGGCGGGGAATGCTCTTACTCCAGATACCATGCGTCCGCAGGTACCTCTTCGCCCTCCTCCGGCTTCTTGATGTAGCGCTTCAGAATGCGCTCCATCATGAGCGACTTCAGCAGCACATACAGCGATGCACCGCAGATCACGACGATCGTGAGCAACGGCGGGATCAGATATGCCGCAAGGAACTCAAGAACGATCATCGCTACCATGACGAGCGTGCTCGGAAGATGACGAAGCGAGAGCACGAACGACATTTTCAAAAGACTCGGGACCGACATGCTGAACCGGGACAAAACCGGGTAAATATATACGGACATGAAGAGGAACAACAGTGTGAATACAAACCAGAGTGCCATGTAGACCTGCGTGATCGTATTGCCCTCCTTCATGCTCATGGCGAACCAGTAGCAGTAATACAGGGAGAACGCCGCCACGAGCTGCAGGATACCGATGATCACACCCTGCTTGAAATTGAGCTTAAACGCGTGGAAGAACGACTTCGTCGCATAGCCGCGGCTTCTGCGGATGTTCTTGGCAACCGCGTAGTACAGCGCACTCGCTGCCGGCCCGATGCCGATGATCACGGTCACCAGAAACAAAAGATTCAGAACAACCATATCCCAGACCTTGTTCATCATCGAGAAGAACCGGTTTTCTGAGTTAAATACGTCATTAAATTCCATAGAACAGACACCCTCGTAATCATGGTTTTTGCACTGCCTCCGACCGCATCCCCCGCGGCCTCTCTTTCGACAGCGCATAGTCTGTTTTAGTTTACCTTATTTGCCGTTGTTCGTCAAGTCACGAGTTGCTGACTTTATGCCTATCTCTGCTTACTTTTCGGGAGGGGCCTTTGGGGTATGCAGGGGGGCGCCCCTGGGTATGCGCGGGCGCAGTGGGATATGCGGGGGCGCGGTGGGATATGCGGGGGCACCATCCCCCCTTGCTCGGTCAAATAGCGGCCCGCAGAGGAAGAAGACTTGATTTAGGCCGCCCTGTTCCCGATACCCCGCGGCCTAAAAAGCAAGTTTCTCCGGTTTAGGCCGTTCGTATCTGCATATTACGCGGCCTGGAAAGCAAGTCTTGTTGATTTAGGCCGAACGCTCTCCAAATAATTCGGCCTAAAAAGCAAGATTTCTTGTTTTAGGACGTGCGCGGCTCTTGCCGAAGCGGCCTAATCAAGTATGACACAGCACTCAGGGCTGTACTTTTCAAAAAGCCGTGCAGCCTAAAAAGCAAGTGACAGCTCTTTAGGCTGCACGTATCCAACCACTGTGCGGTCCAAAAAGAGAGAGGCAGCTCTTTAGGCCGCCTCTCATACTTATTTCAAACTCATCTCTTGCTCATTCCAATGATTCACCCGCAATTACAGACTCTCCGCCGACTCACAGACTCACAGCCCCAGCTTCTTCATCATCTCATCGATCTTGCTGAAGTTGCGGTTCGCGCTCGCCATGGCGTTCTGCGCGTTGGCTGCGGAAAGCGCCTTCTCGTTGTCCTCGCGGGCACGCGCCTCCTTCTCCGCCGCGGAAACCGGGAACCCGAGCATGCGGCGCTCATAATACTCAAACGCACGCAACGTGTCATAGAATCCGAGGTTCAGGCGGTATGCGGCATTCCGACCGTCGAAATCCAGCGTGCCGGTAAGAAGCATGCCGATCTCCTGACTCGGCGTGATCTGAATGATCGTATCCGCACGGGATGCGCACATCAGATCATACTCGTAGGACGGGTTGAGGAGCACCAGGATCAGGTGCTTACAATCATCCTCGATCAGCGGACGGAGCGGAAGATTGTCATAGATGCCGCCGTCGCGATACTCAACGCCGTTGATCGTGACCGGATCATACACAAACGGCATCGCCGTCGCCGCAAGAAGCAGCTGCATCAACTCCTCCGGCGTCTTGCCGTTGAGCGTTACGTACTCTCCTTCGATCCCGAGGTCATCGTTCCGGTTGCCGAAGCAGGTGCCGATGATCTGCAACGACTCGGTCGCCGGGGATTTCTTCGCAAGTGTCGTATACGTCTTGATCGGCGAGTCCGATACCTTCTGCAGGTCAACCAGCTCGCGCAGGATCTTGATCAACCCGTCGCGGGAGCACACGCCCTCCGGCGTGATATCCAAAAACTGGATCGGACGGATGTTATACCACGCATCCTCCGCCTTCTGATAATCTCCGTTCAAAAACATTACGGCGTTCAAAGTACCGATGGAATCGCTGGAAATTGACTTGATCCAGGAGTCCATCTTGAGAAAGCGAAGAGCCTTCCACACGCCGATCTGGTAGGAGCCCTTGCCGCCTCCACCGCCGAAAACCAATCCGAAATCTCTCTGTTCCATTCTTCATCCTCCCATACACAATGCATGTGAGCCGCAGCTCACAGCACGATTACACTCTGATTATAACATCTTTTTCAGGAAAATTCTACTGCGGCTTATGCACACGCTTTCCCCCGGCATGCGCGTACTTCCGCATATGCCCTCGCTTCCCGCTACGCCAGCATCCGGCGGATCCAGTATTCCACGGTGGCGGGAGTGAGAGGGCAATCCACAGTCTCCTCAGTTACGATCAGGTTGTCGGCGATATGGAACCCGCTCGCGGAGTATGCCTGCATTTTCCGAAGAGCCTCCGAAGCATATTCGGGGTCACCCATCCGACCCAGATGCTCCCAGTATATGACCTTGCGTCTGCGCACATTGAAGCAGCGGAAATCCGGCCGCACAGTGCCGACGCCCTTCAATCTCAGGGGCGCCTCATACTGGTACGGCACATCAAATTCCGCCATTTTCTGCGCGATCATCCACTCGGCCTTGGAGCGGACCGACTCTCCTCGGCCGGTTTCGAAGCGCTTGTTCTCCGAAAACGTTTCCAATGGATCGTACGTGAGCGAATAGAATTCCCGAATAACCTCCTCGTCCGACGGAAACAGCGGCCTGATGAGGTCTTGTCGGAACAAAGAGAATTTGGAAAATGGTTCCCTCGCGCTCGAGGGATACCCTTCTGCAAGAAACCGCCGGATCTTTCGGATTTCCCCGGAGGCCCAAGCAACGACTTGCTCCATGTAGTCGCGGTTTATGACAGCTTCTGCCTTCGACCGTTCCTGTACCGACATGTATTTCCACCGCTCGGATCGTTGTCCCCGGTAATAGTACATCGTTCGTTGCCCGTGATGACTGATCCGGATCTGTCCCTGCGGCAAGCCCCGCATCCGGTCGCCGAAATCCTCCACCAGATTCTCTAACAGCTGCAACCTGGCGACCAGAACCGCTCGCAGTTCATCTCTGTTTTGTTCCAGTTCAAACCCGTCCATAGTTTTCTCCCCCATTTGGTTTTCGTCCACTATAGCGGATTTTCAAGCTGATTTACAATTAGAAAATGAGCACCGATTTTTGTCTGAAATCACTAATCGGTGCTCCTGCCGCTTTGTTTCGCAAGCGGTAAATTTCTCTGTTTTTACTGTATTCTACAATTGTAGTTTGAACTCTCTGAATGCCGTTGGAAGTCCATACTCCTTCTCAATCTCGTCCGCGGTTACCCAAGCATACTCGTCATCGGTGCCGTTCGTGCTTTTCACCGAGTCCAAGCAGGCAGTATCTTTTTTCAACCTGTCCGAAACGATACAGATCCGGTATCCTCTCATCTCCCACTCCACATGGCTGAACGCATGGCGACTGTCATCGAGGCGATGCGCCTGCAGTCTGAACTCGCCGGACTCGCAAGCGTTACCGGACTCAGAAGCGGTCGGCGCATTTTCCGACAGATGCTCTGCTGCATTCAGCATCTCCACCGCTGCCTTCTTCGCTCCCCCTGCAGTCAAATGGCCTTCAACGTTGGGGAACTCCCACATGCCTGCCAGCAGGCCCTGCTCCGGTCTTCGGTGCAACAGGATATGCTCGCCGTCCGTGATCAGAAGAACGGTTTTCTTTTGAACCGGCCTTGTCTTCTTCTCCGCCTTTCGGGGGATCTTGTCCGTCATATCCTCCGCATACGCACCGCACAGATGTGCCAGCGGACATACATCGCAATGCGGTTTTCCGTTGGGAATGCAGACCGTTGCACCGATGTCCATGACCGCCTGGTTGAAGTGGCCAGCGGCCCGGTTGAAGTGTCCTGCGGCCGTACTTCCGCGACCGATCCCGACCTCCATCGCCTCCGTGAGCATCTCACGCACATGCTTTTTAAACCGCTCCGAGCGGATGTCGTCGCGGTAGGCGGTCAGCCGCGCGAACACGCGCAGCACGTTGCCGTCCACGGCGGGTACACACTGTCCGAAAGCGATCGATGCGATGGCGCCTGCGGTGTAGTCGCCGATGCCCGGCAGTTCGCGAAGCGATGCATAGTCCCCCGGCAGCTTGCCGCCATAGCGCTCGCACAACACCTTCGCAGCCTTGGCGATATTGCGTACCCGGGAATAGTACCCCAGGCCCTCCCACAGCTTAATCAGGCGGTCTTCCGACGCCTCCGCTACCGCACGAACGGTCGGAAACTCCGCGAGGAACCGATCGTAGTACCCGCGCACGGCCTCCACACGCGTCTGCTGAAGCATGATCTCGGAGATCCATACATGGTACGGCGTCGGATCGTCGCGCCAGGGAAGGATGCGCGCATTGTACGAGTACCATTGCAAAAGCGCGGGGACCGACTCCCGGTACCGCTCCGCTTCCGTTCGTTTTCTGCTCATGCGACCTCCTCCTTTCCCGCTGCCCGAACACATTGAAGCGGCCTCCGGATTTGCCGCAGACCGCCCGTCAGTTTTGTAGTTATACCGTCGCTCCCGCAACTTCCGCCGCGATCGCGCTGTCTCCGTCTGCCGCAGCAGCTTCCTCCACGTCCGCGATGATCGCATTTTCTATGGCGGTCGCCGCATCCTCGCCCTTGAGGGCCTGCATCTGGAGCTGTGCGGTGACAAGGCCGTAGTAGATGCCCTTCTTCTCCATCAGCTCGTTGTGCGTGCCGACCTCCGCGATGTGGTGGCCGTCGATGACGACGAGCCGGTCCGCATCCTTGAGGGTCGAGAGTCGGTGTGCGATGGCAAATGTCGTGCACCCTGCCGTCAGGCGCTCCAAAGCCTTCTGGATCAGGTACTCGCTCTCGGTATCGAGCGCCGAGGTCGCCTCGTCGAGGATGAGAAGCTTCGGCTTGTTGAGGATGGCGCGCGCGATCGCAAGACGCTGGCGCTCGCCGCCCGAAAGGCTGTAGCCGTGCTCTCCGACGTAGGTGTTGTAGCCGTCCGGCGTCTTCACGATGAAGTCATGCGCATTGGCCATCTTGGCCGCCATGATGATCTCCTCCTCGGTCGCGTCCGGTTTGGCGAAACGCAGATTGTTGAAAATGGTGCCGGCGAACAGGAAGTTCTCCTGCAGCACCACGCCGATCTGCGAGTGATATTTTTCGATGCGAAGATTGTTGATGTCCACGCCGTCGATCAGAAGCTGGCCGTCGTCCACCTCGTAGAGGCGCATGATCAGGTTGATGAGCGTCGACTTGCCGGTGCCGGAAGCGCCGACCAGACCGATCATCTCCCCCGGCTTCACCTTCAGCGAGATCTTCTCGAGAACCGGCTCGTACGAGCGGTAACCGAACGTCACATCCTTGAACTCCACCTCGCCCTTGACGTCGAGGTCGACCGCCTGCTCGTGGTCCTTGATGAGCGGCTCCTCGTCCATGACGTCGTAGATACGCTCGAGGCTGGTCATCAGCTGCGTGATCATTCGGGGCAGGAAGGTCATCCAGCCCAGAGGTCCGTACAGCATCCACGTGTAGTTGATGAACTGCTGCAGCTGGCCGACCGTGAAGCGGTCCTCCAAAACGCCGACGCCGCCGAAGTACGTCACGACGTACACGCCCATGCCCATGACGAACGAGATAATCGGGAACAGCGAAGCCCAGAACACCTCATTTCGCTCCTGAACCTTCGCAAAATCGTCGGTCAGCTTGCGGAAGTGCTCGGTCTCCTGCTCCTCGGTACCGAAGGATTTGACGACGCGCATGCCCGCGAGGATGTCCTGCAGACCGCTGTTCGTCTTGTCAAACCGGTGCCACTGCATGTGGAACCGGCGATGAATGTTCTTGCGGAACGAGATCGACAGTCCCAGAGCGATCGGCACGAACACGACCGACATGAGCGTGAGCTTCCAGTCCATCGTGAGCATGACGACGACAACCGAGATCATCGAGATGATGCACGAGAACATTCCGGCAAATGCTTCCTCCATGAACCGGCGCACCTGTCTCGTATCGTCCACGATACGGTTCATCAGCTCGCCGGGACGGCGGTCCTGAATGAACGACAGCGACAGTATCTGCACCTTCTTGTAGAGCATTTGACGAAGATCCATACTCATCTTCGTTCCCATCGAGATACACATCCAGTAGCGCAGCACGTGCAGCAAAATGGTGATGATCGTGATGCCGATCAGGATGGCGGCGTAGATGAGGATCTCCTTCATTCCGCCGCGTCCGACCTTCAGGTAGTCATCGATGAACACCTGCTGGATCTTCGGGATGATAAGCTGTACGACCGCCACGCCGAGCATGAGCAGGGCGATGATCGCAAGCCACCCCTTGTAAGCTCCGCAGAGCTTGAAAAACTTCCACAGGACAGAGGGCTTGTGGCTGCACTTCGGACACTCCTTCGTGCCGCGCAGGGCGCGTCCGCACACCGGGCAGGTCTTGTCGTACTCGCGGCTGATGACCTGCTTCGGCACACCGTCGCGCAAAAGCAGCGCTCCCTTGGCGATAAATGCCACTCTCGACACGTGCTTCATCGTGAACCGCGCAAGGATCCGTTCCTCCGGCTCCTGCTCCGTGCGCACGATGAGGATTCCGTTGTTCACGAGCGGATCGCACTTGAGGTACGTGATGTCCTTGAGTGCAAGCTCGGTCACAACCTCCGACCCCGAGATCACGAGCAGTCGTTGATTGGTCACGACGATATAGCCGTCGTGCTTGATCTGACCGTCCGTCCCGATGTCGTAGGGCGAGCAGTAGCGAATCTCCTCTCCGTCCGCCGGCGTAAATGCGTTTCGCTGCATCGCCGGCAAATCAAACTTTAAATTCATATAGTCCCCCTTTACAGGAATAGATCCAATTTCTTCAACTCTCCCGCCGACAGCTTCGTGTAGTCCGGGATCTCAAAACGGTTTCCGTCCAGGTCGGTGATCATCAGTCGCACGTCGCTCAGGCTCACGACGGAGCTCGAGTTCATGTAGATGACGAATTTGCACGGGCCTCCCGTGGTCTCCACGTCCCAATACGCGTGACCGTACTCTTCCTTGATGTCGTTGATCTTCGTGATCACCGGCGTAAAATAGCGAAGGCTCATCTGCTCCTCGAGCATTTTTCGCGTATCCTTCGTAACATCCTTCGCGATGTCCTTGATGATACCGATCTCCTTGCTTTTCTCCTCCGTCGTGCGGATGGAAATATATGTGTTCGGCGCGGTGAAGGGGAAGCTCCTCACGACGCGGACGCGGTCGTAGTGCTCCGGCTTGTCGTCCTCGCCCTTCGCAATGTCGAGCGAGACGAAACCGCCGGGCGTGCGTGCGAACACCGCGTTGTCCCCGTTCAGGTAGCGAAGACGAAGCATGGCCTCAGTCTCCGCCTCCATCTGCTCGAGGTTGAATTCCTCATCGGCGCCTTCAAAATTCTTAAAACCCATATGATTACTCCTTTACTCAATACCCTTCAGCGCAAGCGCCTTGGTCTGCAATTCCTTCAGCTTGTAGTACACGCCCTTCTTCGCGAGGAGTTCCTCGTGCGTGCCCTGCTCCGCGATCTTGCCCTCGTCGATGACGATCAGCGTATCGGCGTCGCGAAGCGTTGAGAGACGGTGCGCGATGGAGATCGTCGTACGTCCCTTGATGAGCATGTTGATCGACTGCTGGATCGCCTGCTCGGTCTCGGTGTCGACCGCTGCCGTCGCCTCGTCGAGGATGAGGATCTTCGGGTTGGCAAGGATGGCGCGCGCGATGGAAATGCGCTGCCGCTCACCGCCCGAGAGCTCGCGTCCCGAGGAGCCGATGATCGTGTCGTAGCCATCCGGCATACGGCAGATAAAATCGTGTGCCGAGGCGAGAACCGCCGCCCGGATGATCTCCGCGCGGGAGGCGTCCTTCTTCGCGTAGGCGATATTTTCCGCAACCGTGCCCATGAACATGTAGGTCTCCTGTGACACCATCGCGACATTGCCGCGGAGCGTCTTGAAGGAGAGGTCCTTGAGGTTCACGCCGTCGAGCGTGACCGTGCCCTCCTGCGGGTCATACAGACGCGAGATCAAGTTGACGATCGTGGTCTTGCCCGCGCCGGAACGGCCGACGATACCGAGCATGTGACCGCCCTCGACCTTCAGGTTGATGTTCTTGAGCACCGGCTTGTTCTTCTCGTAGCCGAAGGTGACATCCTTCATCTCGATCGTTCCTTCGATCGTGTCGAGCGAGACGGCATCCTCCTTCTCCTGGATCTCCGGAACCGCGTCGATGATCTCGAACATACGCTGTGCGCTGTTCATGCAGTTCGTGAACCAGCGGAAGAAGAAGGACATGAAGTCCATCGGGCCGGTCATCTGGCCGACGTAGCCGGCGAACGTGATCAGCACCGCGAAGTCAAACCGCTTCTGGATCAGGATCAGGTACGCGCCGACGATGTACACCATCAGCGACGCAAGATTTTCCGCCGCCGAGTACAATGCGGAAAATTTGTTATCGTAGTTCATGACCGCGAGATCGGCGCTTCGCACCTTCTCGTTGGCCTTGTCAAACCGGCTCACCTCGCTGCTCTCCTGACCGAACGCCTTGACGACGCGCGCGCCGCTCAGGTTATCGTGGATCTTCGAGTTCAGCGATCTCGTGGCGCGGTGTCTGCGCCCGTAACGATGCCACAGCCGCGGCAGCATGAACCAGCTCACGAGGAACGTGATCGGCATGAACATGAGCGCGACAATGGCGAGCGGAACACTCAGCCGGAACATTACCACCGCCATCGCGACGATGGAAAATACGTTGATCAAAAAGTACGGCAGACCGTCGATAAAAAAGCCCGAGACCTCATCCGAGTCCGACATGACACGGGTCATCAGAGAACCGGTCTGCTTGCTCGTGAAAAAGTTGATCGAGAGCTTGCCCATCGCGCCGAACACGTCGTTTCGCATGTTCTTGACGACTCTCGGCACGATCTTTGCGGTCATAACGCCCTGCAGAATGCCGACCAGCTGCATCGTGATCTTCGTCATCACCATCGTGACTACCAAAAGAAGCAGGATGACCACGTAGCGGTTGCCGTCGATCGACAGGAAGGACAGGAATTTCTCGTCCTTGCCGAGCACCTTTCGATACAGCACGACGCCGTTTAAGTACGGCCATACGATGTTGAGCGAGGCGGTTGCCAGGTAGCACAGGAACATCACCAGGATGCGCCATTTGTACGGCTTCAGGTAGGCGATGGTCCTTCGGAAAATGGACTTCTTGTTCATGCACTTCGGGCAAACCTTGCGGTCGGGATTCGGATACATCGTGCCGCAGTTCGGGCAGTAATCCTCATCCTCGTCGTCCTTGAGCATGTCCTCGTCGATCTCCTTGCCGTCGGCAAGCTTCTCGCAGATTCGCTCGATCTTCGTCGCGCTGCTCATGCAGTGGTTGGAAACGGCCGCCACGGTATCCGCGGCACCCTCCGCCTCCTCATCGTTCGGGTCCTTGTGGACGATGATCAGGAAGCCGCCGCTCACCGAGCGCTCGATATACGCGTTCTTCACGTCGGAAATATCGAACTCCGCGAAGCTCCACACGCGGTCGCGATCGGCAGAGCGCGTCTTGCGGGTCTCCATTCCCTTAAAGTAATGTACTTCCCCCGCGAGCGGATCCGCCGTCGCCGTGATGAGCCGCGTCTTCGTCAGCACGATCCAGCCCGGCGTGAACTCACACTCCAGGTTCATGTCCGTGCGGACGCTCACCAGCACATCCGACTCCGCGATCCCGCGGTCGCGCAGGTCAATTTCAATTTCCTTCGGAAGCTTTCCGGCTGTTATCGTCTCCGCCGAAATCTCCCGTTTCTTCTTAAACATGGTATCCTCATTTCTCTGCCGCAAGGGCAGCTAACACTTCCGTCAGCGATCCTCACCGTGTCTTGTCCCCCTAAAGACACGTAACGGCACGGCGAAACCGCCGTGCCGATATCAACACATTGCCCATTGACAGCCCCCGCTGTACGCGTGGCTATCAATAATGTCCTTTCATGATGTCACTGAAATCAAATGTCGCGAAGTAATCCGCCGGCGTCTCCGCCCTTCGGATCCTCTGCACCGACCCGTCAGGTCGCAGCAGCAGCTCCGCCGATTTCAGTTTGCCGTTGTAGTTGTACCCCATGGCAAAGCCGTGGGCACCGGTATCATGGATGAACAGGTAATCGCCGATATCGATTTTCGGCAGTTTGCGATCGATGGCAAACTTGTCGTTGTTTTCACACAAAGAACCGACCACATCGTAGGTGTGATCACACGGTTCATTCTCCTTCCCCAAAACCGTGATGTGATGATACGCCCCGTACATTGCGGGCCGCATCAGGTTGACGGCGCAGGCGTCTACGCCGATATACTCCTTGTAAATGTGCTTCTCATGGATCGCCTTGACCACGAGCCCCCCGTAAGGCGCAAGCATAAAGCGACCAAGCTCGGTGTAGATGGCAACATCATCCATACCGGCCGGCACCAATACTTCCTCAAAGACTTCCTTCACGCCGCGGCCCACAGCTGCGATATCCACTGCCTCCTGCTCCGGACGGTACGGAATACCGATTCCGCCGGAAAGGTTGACAAATGCAATATGCGCACCGGTCTCCTTCTTCAGCTCTACAGCCAACTCAAAGAGAGTCCGTGCGAGCGTCGGATAGTAGTTCTCCGCAGTCGTGTTGCTCACAAGGAACGAGTGTACACCGAAGTGCTTCACGCCGAGCTTCTTCAGCTCGCGGAAGGCCTCGATCAACTGCTGCTTCGTGCAGCCGTACTTGGCATCGCCGGGATTGTCCATGATCCCGTTTCCGAGTTCATAGACTCCGCCCGGATTGTACCGCATGCAAACGGTCTCCGGAATGCCGCACTCCTCCTGCAAGAACGGAATATGCGTAATGTCATCAAGGTTGATATATGCGCCCAGCTCACGCGCCTTTGTATACTCTCCGAACGGTGTCTCATTGGAAGAGAACATGATATCCCCTTCTCCCATGCCCGCCGCGTCGGCAAGGCACAATTCGGTGTAGGAAGAGCAGTCTGCACCGCAGCCTTCTTCCTTGAGTATCTGCAAAATGTACGGATTGGGAGTGGCCTTGACCGCAAAAAACTCCTTATAACCCTTGTTCCACGCAAACGCCTTCTGCAACTCGCGGGCATTGCGACGGATCGCAGCTTCGTCATAGATATGGAAAGGCGTAGGATACGTCTTCGTAATCTCGCGGATCTGCTGTTCGGTTACAAACGGTTTCTTGCTCATCATATTCACTCCTTTCTTCGTATTATTTCGCTAAGGGCACGAAACTTTTTGCATTATAACACCATATCTACCAATTGACAATGGATAATTTGAAAAATAAATGGATTATTTTCCACAAAGGAAAAGAGCCCCGCAGGGCCCTCTTCCGATCGTTCGAAAAATGTTCGTTTTCCCCCGTGTTTTGCGGGCTCAATCTCATCTCGCACCGCGCATTCTGCGGGTTGCATAAACACCGCCTGCAGCACCCGCGGACATCATCGCCAGGATCGCCCAGATCCACAGGTTTCCGGTGTCGCCGGTGTTGGCCGACGGCTCCTTCTCCTCCTTCGCCGGTTCCGGTGCGGGCTCCGGCGTTGTCTCAGGTTCCTTCGTAGGTTCGGGCTCCTTCGTCGGTTCGGGTTCCTCAGCCTGCTTCGCGGCTTCCTTGACAATGAGCTCGAAGGAAACCTCTCCGTCGTCGAAGACCACCGTGATCCGGTGTGTACCAACGCCGAGGCTTGCGATCGCCTCTTTCTTCAGCTTGATCTCCGTGCAACCCTCGCCTGCTTCATAGAGACTCTTATCCATCTCTCCGCTCTTGCTCTTCAGACCGACAAAATGATAGTAGCAGGAATCGTCATCCGGCGACCGGTGAACCTTCATCGCACCGGGAGCTCCGTTCTCATCCGTCTCCAGTTTCTCCGGATCGGTCGTGTACGTCACCTTCTCATACACCGGCTCGAACGTCCAGTTCTTGCCGTCATCACCTTCGGACACCTTCTTCCATCCGACAAACTCAAACGTGTCCCCGCCCTCCTTGTAATTCTTCGTGGGCTGCTTCATGTCGGGATCCTTGTCCGGTGTCGTCGGCTCCTCGCCCTTCTTGACCGTCTTGCGTCCGAGTTCCGTTCCGTCGCGGTCCTTCCAAATGTAGGTGTATTCGATCGTCTTGGCGTCAAAATTCGGCGTGTACGTTATTGTCTTGCCGCTCTCCTTCGCCGTCCAGGTATTGTTGAACGTGTAGGTGTAATCCTCATCCTCCGCCTTGGTCGGCGTCTTGTCCGTGGTCGGCTCCTTCTCGTCCTCCACGTACATCTTCCGATCGAGTTCGCTTCCGTCGCCGTCCAGCCAGATCACGGTCTTGACCGCCTTGATCGTGTACCCGATGGAAGCTGTTACCGCATTCTCTCCCGTGCCGATCGTCAGCTTCGCCGTGTATGTTCCGGCCTCCGACGGAGCTCCGTCCAGCTTCGTTGTTCCGCTGTAGTACTCGATATCCTTGTCGCTCAGCTGCAGATCGGTCAGAGCGTTGAACTCCTCGAGGTTGTCGATGCTTGCCGCCGGGCTGTTGGTATCATTTTCCGCAGTCTTCTTCGGCTTCACCAGCGTGAGCGTCGCGCTCTTCGCGGGAATCAAGCATCCGTCCTCCGTGCATCCCGCAACGATGGTCGTGCCGTCGTCCGCCAGTGTGAACCCGTAGCTGTGCTCGTGCGTAGTCGGGAAGACCATCTTTCGGAAAATGCTTCCGTCCGCGCTCTTCGGCACTGCAGGACTCTCCGTCGCCTCGATGTAGGTCACGCCGTTCGCGCCCTCTATGTCGGTCCATGCGGAACCATCGATGTCATTTTGCAACTTACCTTCGATTGCCGCCTTACCGCCGATGATCGTAACGTTGCCGCCCTGCACGTACGTGTCGGCCGCCTGGATTCCGTATGTCATACCGGTCACACTGACCGTGCCGCTCGTAAACACGATGTCACCCAAAGAGTAGATGGCGTCAAACGCCGCCTCATCCTCGTCGGAAATGTTTGCAAACCCTTCTCCATCCTCCACAACGATCTCTTCCAGTTCTGTCACATCGATGATCTCCGACTCTTCATCCCCGGCGATCACCGTGAGCGTTGCATCCGCATCACCCTTCCAAGTGACCGCGGCCTCCTTCTTCGCATTGCAGAAACCGTATGCGCCGATTTCCCCGCGGCTGATCCGGATCTCATTGTCTCCCTTGTACACGATCGTCAGTGGCTTGGTGCCCTCATAGAAGATCGCAGCCGTGACATACAGATTCTCGCCGATCAATCCGCCATAGGCGATATCGGCGATGCTCAGATCGGTCAGAGTAAGCGTGTTGCTCTCAGGATCATACTCAGCCGTTCCCAGGAACTCATACTCGTCCTCTGGATAATCCTCAGCATCGATCACCGGATTTCCATCGGTAAATTGCTTGTAGCCGATCCACAGCGGATACTTTTCTCCCGTGAGCTCATAGGCAACCTCTGCCGTGGCCTCTTTCACTTCATCATCCTCAGAATACCGAACCGTGATCTTGGCCTTATAGCACCCCGGATCGATCGGAGCCTCGTCCAACAGGGATTCATATTTTTCGCCGTCAAATGTCTCGACAACGTAATACTCAATGGCGTCAGCCGTCAGAGCTTTGAGCTCGTCTTCCGACATAAGACCGTTGTTCTTCAAATAGTCTTTGAACTCCGCAAGATTCTCAAGTGTCGCCTCGTTGCTTGTTGTCGTATCACCTGCCTTTGTCCGGGCCGGCGCCTTAATCGTCAGCGTCGCGCTGACCGGATCGAGGTCGCACTCCGGGGACGTACAACCGAACGTGATGGCGTTGTCCTTCGCTTCGCACGTATAAGAATGCGAGTGGAAAACAACCTTTCTAAAGTTCTCATCGAGTTCTCTGGCGTCTTCACTCACGCCTATGATTTCCGGCTCACCGCTTCCGTCAGCGTTCGTCCAGCCTTTGCCCGGAATGTAATTTGAAAAATAGGTGGGAATCGCGATTCCATAAGGGGAGACCACCACAACAGTACCTGCGTAAATCTTTAACATTTCAACCGTTGCCAACCCTAAATGAGCACCTAACGGCTCATAACCAGAATCCATAGGGTCGGTGGGCTGTTCGTAGAAACCGGCTATAACAAGTCCACCCTCTACATACATTTCATTCGCCATGATGCCGCAAAAACAACTATTACTACGAGCGCTGTTATCGCCCTGTCCCTGCAGTGTTCCCCCACTGACCGTAAGAACGCCGTTGTTTCGGACTCCAACTCCTTCTGCAAGGCTCACAACCCCATCACGTGCTGCACCACATACACCGCTCAGTCCTCCGGAGATACTTGCATCAACAGTGATATTGCCCTTGCAACGTACCCCATCAGAATACTGACCGTCGCCGCCCTTGCCAAACACCTTCCCATCGTCCTCAACGACAATGGCATCCTTCCTATCAGTTCCATTACAACCCACACCTATACTATCGTAACCTGCATTTCCGCCATACCCTTCCAATTCTCCGGTCCCGCCGATGCGGATTTCCACTCCTGTGCTGTCTCCGTATGATTCTCCACATGCTACACCAATGCTATTTGCATAAGCGGAATCTCCGCCTTGCCCTATCGTTTTTCCTCCCGTCATCAATATTAATCCTGTCGTATGGATTCCGTAACTGTCTCCCGCGCTAAGTAAAGCTGCTTGCGCAAGCGTTGCAATATTCCCTCCTATTCCTTCCAGAACACCTCCGGAGACCTCAATCGTACCACAACATTCTATTCCGAAACTGTCTTTGTCATTGGCTATATACTTCCCGACGTTTCCTCCGATTCCTGTCAATTTTCCACCGGAAACAGTAATCCCGGTACAGTAAACGCCGATGTTTTCAGACTGATAGTAATCATCCTTGTTTCCTACTCTTGCCTCCACGGAACCGCTCTCAACGCACAATGAACCGAAAACATAAATGCCATACCCTTTTTGTTCTGTATCTTCAATTCCTTGGGTTTTGTCAATACGCCCTTTGCCGCATACTTCCAGGGTACCCTCTTCCGCATCATCCGCGTTGCGAATGGTCACCTCATGCACACTCTCCGTACAAAAGAGACCACAGAACGATTCGAAGTCTTCTTCATACACTGTAATTGTGCTGTTACCGCACAAAACAATCTCCAATTTGCCCTGGCAATCACAGATCATCCCCGCTCCGGGGATTCTTTCCGCACCTTCAAACCCACTGGAAACATTCGTAACTCGAGTTCTATCCTGGTCATCAAAACAACCTACCGCACCATTGTTACTAAAATTTTCCAGAGTAAGCACATAAACATCTGTACCTTCTCCGTCTGTTGTCACCTCCAAGGAAGCACGGCCCGAAAAACTACCGGAAAGGCCTCCTATTTCGTAGTTATCTTCCGAATTAATCTCCCTGTTGTCGGAAGTAAGCTGCACCCCTCCGATCCAGATGCCGTACTCCTCAACAGCTTCCGCCGCCTTCGCCTTTCTCGTTCCCATGCCGGACAATGTGCCGACAACCAACGTCAGACACAGAAAAGCCGCAAAGAAAACCTTACCCAAACACTTTCTGCCAGCCATATTGAGCCTCCATATCGTGAGTATCACACATTGCAAGGGCATTTGCCCAAGGTACACTTCAAACCTATGTTACCATAAATGCCTGCCACAATCAATGACAGAACGAGTAAAGATATGACTGTTTGTGTAGCAAAGAAGAAATTGTTTTCCTTGCAAGAAACCTCAAAATGTGGTATTTTATTAAAGATGTAGGCACAAAATAAGGGCCGGGCGCTGTCTGTAACCGCACCGGCCGGAGGAAGGTATCCCATGGCAGAATACACTGGCAGTCAGATCGTCGTTCTCGAAGGGCTCGAGGCCGTTCGCAAGCGACCCGGTATGTACATCGGTTCGACCGGTGCGAAGGGTCTCCACCACCTCGTGTGGGAGATTCTCGACAACGGTATCGACGAGCACCTCGCGGGCTATTGCAACGAGATCAACATCACGCTTCAGAAGGACGGCGGCATCACGATCCTCGACCACGGCCGCGGTGTCCCGGTGGACATCCACCCGACGAAGAAGATCCCGACCGCGCGCGTCGTCTACACGATCCTGCACGCCGGCGGCAAATTCGGCAACGCCGTCTACAAGGTTTCCGGCGGTCTGCACGGCGTCGGTGCCTCGGTCGTCAACGCCCTCTCCTCACACATGATCGTGGAGATTAAGCGCG
Source organism: Lachnospiraceae bacterium (assembly GCA_017551165.1). Lineage (GTDB taxonomy): Bacteria > Bacillota > Clostridia > Lachnospirales > Lachnospiraceae > ISDg. The sequence goes on along the minus strand of JAFZMO010000050.1, from coordinate 15,821 downwards.
GCGGCAACGTGTACCGCGATGAGTACCGCGACGGCGGCCATCCGGTGACGAAGCTGGTTGACGGGCTCCTTCCGGTCGTTGGCAGCTGCAAGAAGAGCGACACCGGCACGAAGGTCACATTTTACCCCGACCCGACGATCTTCGAGACCGTCGAGTTCAAGGCGGAGACCATCTGCAAGCGCCTCAAGGAGATCGCGTACTTAAACCGCGGCCTGACCATCACATTTACCGATGAGAAGAACGGCGGCGAGACGCGCACGTATTATGAGGAAAATGGTATCAAGAGCTTCATCTCCTACATCAACCGCGATGCGACACCGCTCCACCCCGAGCCTGTGTACGTGACCGGCTCGAAGGGCGACATCGAGGTGGAGATTGCCTTCCAGTACATCAACGAATATTCCGAACAGATCAACGCATATTGTAACCGAATCAATCTCGTGGACGGCGGTACGCTCGTGACCGGCTTCAAGACGGCGCTCACGCGCGTGCTCAACTCCTACGCGAGAGAGCTCGGCATCCTCAAGGACAAGGACGACAACTTCGACGGCAAGGACGTGCGCAACGGCCTCGTCGCGATCGTCTCCATCAAGCACCCCGACCCGCAGTTCGAAGGTCAGACGAAAACCAAGCTCGGCAACACGGACGCCAAGGTCGCGGTCGATGAAGTGTTTGCCGCAGAGGTCACGAGATGGTTCGACAAGAACGTCGAGGTGCTCCGCACGATTCTCGACAACACCGCCCGCTCCTGCAAAGCGCGCCAGGCGAGCGACAAGGCCCGCACGGCTGTCCTCAAGCAGCTGAACGATGTCGATACCAAGAGCAAGCTTGCGGCCTGCTCCTCGAAGAAGCCCTCCGAGTGCGAGGTCTACATCGTCGAGGGTGATTCCGCAGGCGGCACCGTGAAGACGGCCCGCAACCGCAAGACGCAGGCGGTCCTTCCGCTGCGAGGCAAGATCATCAACGTCGAGAAGGCGACGCTCGAGAAGATCCTGCAGAACAATGAGATTAAGTCGATGATCGCGGCGTTCGGCTGCGGCATCGGCGACGAATTTGATATCAACAAGCTCCGCTACGACAAGATCATCATCCTGACCGATGCCGATGTCGACGGCGGCCATATCAGCACCCTGCTTCTCACCTTCTTCTACCGGTTCATGCCGGAGCTGATCCTCGAGGGCAAGGTGTACCGCGGTCTTCCGCCGCTGTACAAGGTGGAGTACGAGACGACCGGCAAGAAGAAGGGCAAGCACAGCGCTTACCTGATGAACGATTTCGAGCTTGACAAGCTTCGCAAGGAGCTCGAGCACAGTGGGAAAATCCTCGGCGTGCAGCGCTACAAGGGTCTCGGCGAGATGGATGCGAACCAGCTCTGGGAGACGACGCTCGACCCCGAGCGACGCGTGCTCGCGCAGATCACCATCGGTGACTCCGTCGAGGCCGACGAGACCACGAACCTGCTGATGGGCAGCGCCGTGCCGCCCCGCCGCGAGTTCATCATGAAGGAAGCGCAATACGCGACGCTCGACCTGCAGGCGTGATCCTGCCTTGCTGACGGAGCGTAACGCCCGACCGAACACTACATTTTCCAACGGAGCCTGACCATGGACAACGAACGCAACGATACCATACAGATTGATTTCGCCGAGGAGATGCGAAACGCCTTCCGCGACTACGCGGTGAGTGTCATCATCGCGCGCGCCCTGCCGGATGTGCGCGACGGCCTCAAGCCCGTTCAGAGACGTATCCTTTACGCGATGAACGAGCTCGGCCTCGACCCGCGCAAGCCGCACCGCAAGAGCGCACGTATCGTCGGCGATACGATGGGTAAATACCATCCGCACGGCGATACATCCATCTACGACGCCCTCGTTCACATGACCGAGGATTACTCTCTCGCCATCCCGCTGGTCGACGGCCACGGCAACTTCGGCTCCATCGACGGCGACGGCGCCGCTGCCATGCGATACACCGAGGCCCGCCTCTCCGAGGGTGCCATGACGATGCTCGAGCACCTCGACAAGGGCCTGGTCGAGTTCATCCCGAACTTCGACGAGAGCGAGAAGGAGCCGACGGTTCTCCCGGCGATGCTCCCGAACCTTCTCATCAACGGTACGACCGGTATCGCGGTCGGTATGGCGACCAACATTCCTCCGCACAATCCCGTCGAGGTCATCGACGCGGCGATCGCCGTGATGCATGACCCGACCGTGAGCACCGAGGAGCTGATGCAGCTGCTGCCCGGACCTGATTTTCCGACCGGCGGCACGATCGTCAACGGCGACGAGCTGCTCAACCTCTATGAGACCGGCGAGGGCAAGATCCGCATCCGCGCGAAGGCGCAGGTTGAGGGCGGCGACAACGGCAAACGCAACATCGTCATCACCGAGATCCCCTACACCATCGCGGGAACAAAGCAGAAGCTCGTGGAGGCGCTGGCCGACGCCCTGCGCAACAAGACCTTCGACGAGATCTCCGACGTGCGCGACGAGTCCTCCAAGGAGGGTATCCGCATCGTCATCGAGGTCAAGAAGGACCGCGACGTGGAGAACCTGCTGAACGGTCTGTACAAGAAGACTCCGCTGGAGGACACATTTTCCGCATACTTCCTCGCGGTCAAGGACAACCAGCCGCGCCAGTTCGGTCTGCGCGCGCTGCTGCAGGAGTTCATCGACTTCCAGGAGGAGCTCTACACCAAGGAATACCAGTATTTGCTCGACAAGGCGTCGAAGCGCCTCGAGATCGTGTCCGGTCTCATGCGCGCGGTCGACGTGATCGACTACATCATCGAAGTCATCCGCGGCTCCTCGACCGTCAAGCAGGTCAAGGAATGCCTCACGACCGGCAACATCGCCGACATCCGCTTCAAGACCGAGGAGGCGAAGCGCGCCGCCGTGGCGTTTGATTTTACGGAGGCACAGGCCGACGCGATCCTCGCGATGCAGATGCAAAAACTCGTCGGTCTTGAGATCCTCAAGCTCACCGAGGAGCACGACGACCTCAACAAGCGCATCAAGCTCTACACCAAGATCCTCAGCAAGCGCTCCGAGCTCTACAAGGTCATCGAACAGCAGCTGCTCGCATTCCGCATGCAGTTCATGCGCGAGCGCCGCACGACCATCACGAACTCGATCGCCAAGGAGTACGTGGTTGAGGAGAAGATCGAGGATCTCATGATCCTCATGGACCGCTTCGGCTACACGAAGGCCGTCGACGTCACCGCCTACCAGAAGGCCGGCGAGGAGGCTCTCAAGGAATTCACGCACGCTGTGCGCATCCCCTCGAACGACCGCCTGTGCATCTTCACCGCGGAGGGCAACATGTACCAGCTCCGGGTATCGCAGATCCCGCGCTGCCGTATCAAAGAAAAAGGCACCCTCTTACAGGTGCTCACCAAGATCGACCAGGAGACTCCTCTCCTTCTTGTGCCCGCCGAGGAACTCGACAACTCGATGCTTCTCTTCCTCACGAAGCACGGCTGGATCAAATGCGTCTCCGGCTCCGAATTCTACACAAACCGCGCCGTCATCGCCTCGACCAAGCTCGAGGATGACGACCTGCTCGTGGGCATCACCGCCCTCTCGAGCGCGGAGTTCGGCTCCGGCAAGCAGAAGGTCATCATCCTCACCGAGAAGAAGCTCTCTCTCGGCTTCCCGCTTGAGCAGGTGAGCGTGCTCGGCAAGACTGCGAAGGGCGTTCGCGCCATCGCTCTCGAGAAGAAGGACTCCGTCATCTACGGCACCTCGTTCGACATGGGCACCGAGGAGTTCGTCTTCGACGGCAAGACCTACAACGCGAAGCGCATCCGCAACCGCTCGCGCGGCGTCAAGGGACAGAACGCGACACTGTAAGCAGGGTAAGACAATTGGGAACTGTGATGATCAATTCTCGATAGGGGAATTCTAGACCGATAGGGAATTCAAGACGGACCGGCGATGCCGGTCCGTCTTTTCGCTTGTTTAAGGGCGTGGTTCGCTTTTTTGCTTGTTTAAGGGCGTGGTTCGCTTTTTCGCTTGTTTACAGGCTTAGTGCGGCCTGAGGCTGGCGGCCTAAACTAGCTGGCGGCCTAAACTAATATTTCTTAGCTTCCGGGCCGAATAATTCGGCCCAAATACCTGTCTCTTCACTTTTAGGCCGCCCACTCTTTTGAAATGTGCGGCCTAAATTCTGATTTAATCTTGTTTAGGCCGCCTCCCTCGTAACCATGCGCGGCCTAAATTCTAAATGAACCAATTCAGGCCGCCTGCATCAATAGCTTCTTCGGCCCTAAGCACCGATTTCTCTTATTTAGGCCGCCTCAAACAAGATTTTCGGCGGCCTAAAGCAAGTTTTTTCTCATCTTAGGCCGCCATCTCCGGCACAGATGCGTCATTTGTCCGGTCAAGCGCGGCCTTGCGGGCCGTTTTTCTTGATTGAGGCCGCATAATTCCCCAACACTTCGCCATTTTTCCTTCCTCTCACGCAAAAAAGCAAGTTTCCCACACAACAAGCAGCTTCCTCTCACGCAAAAAGCAAGCTTCCCTCCGCACAAACCAGCTTCCCTCCGCACAAAAAACGGGATGCTCCGAAGAACATCCCGTCTGTTTCTCAGTCCATACAACTCTCAGACCAACTATTATGCAACTATTATGCAACTTATACTTCGTAGCCCTTGAGCAGCTTGGCGCGGCTCGGGTGGCGAAGCTTGCGAAGCGCCTTCGCTTCGATCTGGCGGATACGCTCACGCGTGACGTTGAACTCCTTGCCGACCTCCTCGAGCGTGTGCTGGCGTCCGTCCACAAGGCCGAACCGCAGCTTCAGCACGCGGCGCTCGCGCTCGGTGAGCGCGGTGTTCAGAAGCTTCTCGATCTGCTCCTGGAGCATCATGTAAGACGTTGCTTCCTCGGGGCCGGGCGTCTGCTCGTCCTTGATGAAGTCGCCGAGATGGCTGTCGTCCTCCTCACCGATCGGCGTGTCCATCGAGATCGGGTCAGCGCTGATCTTAAGAACCTCGCGCACCTTCTCGACAGGCATGTTCATCGCCTCGGCGAGCTCATTTTCCGTAGGTTCGCGGCCCAGCTCCTGAAGGAGATTGCGGCTCACGCGGTATGTCTTGTTGATCACCTCGGACATGTGCACCGGAATGCGGATCGTGCGGGACTGGTCCGCGATGGAACGTGTGATTGCCTGGCGGATCCACCATGTCGCGTAAGTGGAGAACTTGTAGCCCTTCGTGTAATCAAACTTGTCCACGGCCTTGATCAGACCGAGGTTGCCCTCCTGGATCAGGTCGAGGAACGAGAGACCGCGTCCGACATAGCGCTTCGCGATGCTGACTACAAGTCGAAGGTTCGCCTCCGTCAGCTTGCGCTTTGCCTCCTTGTCGCCGTCGAGGATCTTCGTAGCAAGCTCGATCTCCTCGTCCACGCTCAGCAGCCCGAAGCTGCCGATCTCCCGCAAATATTGCTTCACCGGGTCATCGGACATCGCGTTCGCAATATTGTTGAGCTCGTCGTTGTCCGCCGGGATTACTTCTTCGTCGCTGTCAAGAAGGATGTCATCGTCAAATGCTCCGAGATCATCCATCGGGTCGAGTCCCGCCTCAAGGCCTTCCTCCAGCTTGCGGAGCGCCTGGTCGTTCGGGTCCTCCTGCATATCCTGATCGCTGTCGGGCTCGTCCAGCTTCAGCAACACGCTGATCCCGCGGCCCTCCAGGTAGTCATGTACTCTCTCGAACTGGTCATCGGTCTTGCAGAACTCCTTCATGACCTCGTTCACATATTCTGCTTCAATGCTGTTGCCATGGTCATAACCAAACTGAACCAGCTCTTCCAGCCGGCTCTCAAACGTCGCTGTCTGTTCACTCATTCTCGCACAATTCCTCGCGTTAATCTTCATTTGCCGTTTTTCTCAGCGTCTATCTTCTGCATCGTCCGGAAGCAATACTCCATGATGTCGCTTCGCTTGACAATGCCGATAAAAATATCATTGTCGTCCGTGACCGGCACAAAGTTCTGCGTCATGGCAACCCGGAGCAGGCTTTCCACCTCGGCGTTGACATTGACTGCTGTGTTGTGAAGACGTCGCGGAATTCGCGTGATCGGAATCTTCTCCGCCTCATGCATGTTCATATCTGCCGTGTTCTTGATGCCCCACAGCAGGTCACCCTCGGTGATAGTTCCGACGTATCGTCCGTTGCGATCCAGCATCGGGATTGCCGAATACCGATGGAATTCCATCTTCTCCAGTACCTGACGAAGACTATACTCGTTCGTGACGTACGCGACCTCACTCTTGGGCGTCAGAAAAAACAAAATGTTCAAATCGTTCAACCACCCTTTCACATGCGCACACTATGAGTGAGTATAGCATTTCAGGCTCGGTCGTGTCAACTGTTTTTGGTGCCCGAAACCGTGAAAAACGCGATATCAAACAGCCTTGTCACCTTGACAAAAAGCCTTGCGGAGTATAAGATGAAGTGCAAATCCATACGAGGGAGGTAAAAAGCCATGAAGATACGCACACGTTTCGCGCCCAGTCCGACGGGACGCATGCATGTCGGCAACCTGCGCACCGCGCTGTATGAGTTTTTGGTTGCCAAGCATGAGGGCGGCGATTTTATATTGAGAATAGAGGACACCGATCAGGAACGTTTCGTGGAAGGCGCGACAGAGATCATCTATCGCACGCTTGCGGAGACGGGGCTCGTACACGACGAGGGACCCGATAAGGACAAGGGCTTCGGACCGTACGTACAGAGCGAGCGCATGAAGACCGGCATGTACATGAAGTACGCAAAGGAGCTCGTCGAGAAGGGCGAGGCCTACTACTGCTTCTGCACGAAGGAGCGTCTGGAGTCGCTGAAGGGCTCGTTGGACAGCGAGGGCAAGGAGATCTTAAAGTACGACAAGCACTGCCTCTCCCTGTCGAAGGAGGAGGTTGAGGCCAACCTCGCAGCAGGCAAGCCGTTCGTCATCCGCCAGAACATTCCGACCGAGGGAACGACGACATTTACCGATGCGATCTACGGATCGATCACCGTGAGCAACGACGACCTCGACGACATGATCCTCATCAAGAGCGACGGCTATCCGACGTACAATTTCGCGAACGTCGTTGACGACCATCTGATGGGCATCACGCACGTCATCCGCGGCAACGAGTATCTCTCGTCGACGCCGAAATACACCAGACTGTACAACGCGTTCGGCTGGCAGGAGCCCGTGTACATCCACGTTCCGCTCATCACGAACGAGGAGCATCAGAAGCTCTCGAAGCGCAGCGGTCACTCTTCGTTCGAGGATCTGATCGAGCAGGGCTTCGTGACCGAGGCGATCGTCAACTTCATCGCACTGCTCGGCTGGAGCCCGGTCGGCAACGAGGAGATCTTCTCGCTGCAGGAGCTGATCGAGCAGTTCGACTACACGCACATCAGCAAGTCGCCCGCGGTCTTCGACATGACGAAGCTCCGCTGGATGAACGGCGAGTACATCAAGAAGATGGACAACGAGCGCTACTACGAGCTCGCTCTGCCCTACATCCGCGAGGTCATTCACAAGGACTATGATCTTCGAAAAATAGCAGACCTCGTGAAGACGCGTATCGAAGTCTTCCCCGACATCGCCGAGAAGATCGACTTCTTCGAGGAGCTGCCGGACTACGATATCGAGATGTACACGCACAAGAAGATGAAGACCAACAGCGAGATCTCGCTTCAGGTTCTTACGGATCTTCTGCCTCGTCTCGAGGCGCTTGACGACTACTCCATCGCAGGCATCGAGAAGCTCTGCATGGACTACGTTGCCGAGAAGGAGATCAAGAACGGCGTCTGCCTCTGGCCTCTGCGCACGGCCGTGTCCGGCAAGCAGATGACGCCCGGCGGTGCTTACGAGATCATGGAGATCCTCGGCAAGGACGAGAGCCTTCGCCGCATCCGCATCGCCATCGACAAGCTGGCGGCTGCAGTATCTGCACAGTAATTTCTGAAATCTACGATCGGAAGCGGCGTCGGTTCCGCGGCGCCGCCCTCTCCGATCTCATTTTCCCCTAAAACTACAACCGAACACTTCCCTTCTCCCGACCGTGTCTTCCATCGGTCTTTTTGTCATGCAAGAAAGAGAGGTGTTTTATGAGATCGCCGGATACCGACAACACATACAGTACAAGCAACACTGCCAATGCAACCGGAACAAACAACACGACCAACCCCGTCCGCACTACCGACACCGCCGTCGGCAACCCGGCCCAGCAGGAGGCGATCCGCCACGTGGACGGCCCGATGCTCGTGCTCGCCGGCCCCGGCTCCGGCAAGACGTTCGTCATCACAAACCGCGTAAAATACCTGATCGAGGAGGCGGGCGTTCCGCCGGAATCGATCCTCGTGATCACATTTTCCCGCGCCGCCGCGGAGGAGATGTCGGCGCGCTTCCGGCGGCTGTGCAACAACGCGTACTCGGGCGTCACGTTCGGGACATTTCACGCATGCTTCTTCCACATGCTGCAGTACGCGCGCGGCTACAAGCCGACCGACATCCTGAAGGAGTCCGAGGCGACGGACATCGTCTCGCGGCTTCTCACCGACACGCGGCGCGAGTACGCCGACGACCCCGCCCTCGTGCGCGACATCTGCGCGGAGCTACTCAAGGTCAAGTGTTCGCTCGCCGATTCTACGCGCGTAGAACTAGGAAAATATGCCCCTTCCACGTGTGACGCAGACACCTTCCGCAAGGTGTTCACCGACTACCGCGCAGAGCTTCGCAGACTCCGCAAGGTCGATTTCGAGGACATGTTGCTGCTCACGAAGGAGTTTCTCGAGGCCGACGGGGAGGCTCTCGCGTTCTGGCGCAGGCGCTACCGTTATCTCCTGATCGACGAGTTTCAGGACGTGAACCGACTGCAGTACGAAATCGTGCGTCTGCTGGTCGGACCGGAGGCCAATCTCTTCGCGGTCGGCGACGACGACCAGTCGATCTACGGCTTCCGCGGCTCCGACCCGACGATCATGATCGATTTTCCGAAGGATCTGCCGAATGCGAAGGTGCTCACGCTGCCGGTCAACTACCGAAGCACCCCTGAGATCATCGCGGCCGCGGACGCGCTGATCGTCAACAACCGCGTACGGTACCAAAAGGCGTATACGGCCGCCACCCCCTCCGGTGCGCCGGTCCGCATACAGCTGCTCGACACAGTCGCCTCGGAAAATGATTTCTTCCTCTCGGAGCTCGCTTCCCTCACCGCCGCCGGCGCCTCGCACCGCGACGTGGCCGTTTTGTTCCGCACGAACCTGCAGATGCGGAGTCTGCGCGACGCACTCTCCCGCGCCTGCATTCCGTATCGGATCCGCGGGGACCTCCCGAGTCTCTACGACCAGCCTGCGGTGCGCATCGTCCTCGCCTACCTGAAGGCGGCGCACGGCGACCGCTCCCGCACCGTGATCCTCACGATCGCCAACCAGCCGAAGCGCTACCTGGAGCGCCGGTATCTGCAGGGTGAGACCATCGACCTTGCGGCGATCCGCGAGCTCGCCCGCCGCGACAATAAGGCATACCTCGCAAACAACGTGGACCACCTGATGTACGACCTCGAGATGCTCTCGCGGATGAACCCGTTTGCGGCCGTCCACTACGTGCGCCGGGTCATCGGACTGGACGCACATCTGCTGTCTTCCGCCGAGCACCGCGAGGACGTCCTCGAGGCTCTCGATGAGCTTCAGGAGACGGTGCGCGACTACCGCACCGTGGATGAGCTGTGGGCGGCGATCGAGCGGGAGCGCGAGGAGCGACGGCGACGGCCTCCCGTGCACGACAGCGGGGAGGACGCCGTGACGCTCATGACATTTCACGCGTCGAAGGGCCTGGAGTACGACCACGTCTTCCTCTTCGACTGCAACGAGACGCTGATCCCGCACAAAAAAGCGCTCCTCCCCGAATCCATCGAGGAGGAACGCCGTCTTCTCTACGTCGCGATGACACGCGCACGCAAGACCTTAACCATGTTGTATGTCGCCAAACGCTTCGGCAGGGAGCTGCCGCCGTCCGGCTTTCTCGGGGAGATCCTGCTCCCCGTCACCGCGCTCACGCCCGGTGTTCGCGTCTCGCACCGACAGTTCGGTGAAGGCACGGTCCTGTCTCTCGCGGAGGATCGCCTGCGCATCCGCTTCGATCGCTTTCTGATGCCCAAGACGCTCTCCTACCGCCTGTGCGCACAGGAGATGCTGCTGCGGATACGAAGCAACTGAGTTACTCCGCCGATCGCCTCATCCGGCGATCAACGTCGCAATCACTCTTCCTCATCGTCCGCGTCCAGCAGATACTCGTCTGCCAGGAAATCGTCGTACGCCTTCGAAGCTGCCTCGAACTCCTCATCGGTCTCGATGTCGTCAAGGCGAATGTCGTTCTCATCCTCGGGATTCTCGTAGAAGCGGTACAGATACACGTCGGGATCGCCGTCCCCGTCCCACTCCTGAGGCGTAACCGCAATGTACTCGCGGTCGTCCGGACCCGGAAAAATGCCGATCACATCGCAGCGAAGCTCGGTATCGTCGTCGAGATACAGCGTAACTTCGTCCTTATCGAAAATGTCATCAAAATCACTCATTATGGTTCCTCCGTAATGCCACGTTTCCCGTGGCGTAGTTGATGGTTCGATTATAGCAGAAAACAAGGGGTTTGCGCAAGTCCCGACAAGGATCAACGCGATGAAAAATCTTCTCATTTTCCGTTTGAATGTGGTATACTGAATCGAGGATATCCGTCGGAAAATGAGGAAAGGAGCCGCGAACATGGATGAACCGCAATTGACAACCGAACCCGTGCGCGTCTCCATCTCCGTCCGAGATCTCGTGGAGTTCCTCACCCGCAGCGGCGACATCGACAACCGCTCGTCGGGCCGCGACGCAGACGCGATGGCGGAGGGAGCAAAGCTGCACCGGAAGCTGCAGAAGGCGCAGCCGAAGGGCTACCGCGCCGAGGTGACGCTCCGACACGAGGAGGTCCTGACGTACGAGGGCATGACGATGGCGATCACCGTCGAGGGCCGCGCCGACGGCATTTACGACGATCCCGAGTACGGGCACGCGATCGACGAGATCAAGTGCATGCTGCGCGACATTGGCAACCTCGATGGTCCTGTCCCGGTGCATCTCTCGCAGGCTCGCTGCTACGCGTACATGGAGGCCGTCGCCGGCGATCTTCCGTCCATCTCGATCCGCATGACCTACGTGCACATCGACACCGGCGCGATCCGCTATTTCTATGAGACTCTGCAGCGGGAGGAGCTGACCGAATGGTTCCTCGCGCTCTGCCGCGACTACTGCCGCTGGGCCAAATGGTCCCACGACCACGAGGCGGAGCGAAACGCCTCCATCGCTGCTTTGAATTTTCCGTTTGATTATCGGCCCGGCCAGAAGGACCTCGTGCTGGATGTGTACCGCACGATCCTGCGCCGGCGCAAGCTGTTCATCGAGGCGCCGACCGGCGTCGGCAAGACGATCTCGACGATGTTTCCCGCAGTGCTCGCCATGGGGCGCGGCCTCTGCGAGAAGATCTTCTACCTGACCGCGAAGACCATCGCGCGCACCGTCGCCGAGGAGTGCTGCGAGACGCTGATCTCCGCCGGCACCACCCTCTTCACGATCACACTCACCGCCAAGGAGAAGCTCTGCGTCCTCGAGACGCCGACCTGCAATCCCGAGGCATGTCCCCGTGCGCGCGGCCATTTCGACCGCATCAACGAGGCTTTGTTTGCGCTGCTCTCGGAGGCGGTGCAAACCGATCCCGCGGGCGAAGCAGGTTCCTCTGAAGGCGCGCAGACGCGACACATCGGGCGGAGCATCCGGCGCGAGACGATCCTCGAGTACGCCGAGCGCTTTCAGGTGTGCCCGCACGAGCTGAGCCTCGACCTCTCGCTCTTCGCGGACGCCGTCATCTGCGACTACAACTACGTGTTTGACCCGACCGCGTACCTGCGGAGATATTTTTCGGAGGGCATACAGAAGGACTACATTTTCCTCATCGACGAGGCCCACAATCTCGTGGAGCGTTCGCGGGAAATGTATTCCGCCGACCTCATCAAGGAGGACGTGCTCGCCGCCAAGCGCGCGCTGACGCCGTTCCACAAGGTTGCTGCGAGCATGTGCGAGCGGCTCAACAAGGTGCTTCTCGACTACCGCAGGGAGTGCGACGGCTTCACCGAGCTCGCCTCGATCGACGACGTGATCCCGCGCGCGGAGCGACTGCTCTCCGCGCTCACCGACGTGCTCGCGGACCGGCATCACCCCGTGCCCGACGAGGCGGTCACGCTGTTTCTGAATGTGCAGCATTTTCTGGCGATGTACGAGCAGATGGAGGACAACTACAAGTACTACGCCAACTTCGTGGACGGGGATCATTTTCTGCTACGGCTGCAGTGCATGGATGCGTCCGCGCCTCTCGCGAGGTGCCTGGAGAAGGCGCGCAGCTCCGTGTTCTTCTCGGCGACACTGCTGCCGATTGCCTATTACAAGGAGCAGCTCGGCGGTGAGCCGGACGATTACGCCGTCTACTCTCCGACGCCCTTCGACCCCGCGCGCCGTCTCGTCATGGTCGCGCACGACGTCAACACGAGATACAAGAACCGCGGCGCGTCCGAGTACGCGAAGATCGCGGAGTACATACGAACCTTTGCAGCCGCGCGAAAGGGCAACTACATCGCCTTCTTCCCGTCATACCGCTTTGCCGAGGATGTCGCCGAGTACCTCACGGACTGGGACGGCGAGCTGCTCCTGCAGACCGCCAACATGAGTGAGCAGAAACGCGAGGAGTACCTCGCGGCGTTTGAGTCGGAACACGAGGGCTCCCTGCTCGGCCTGTTCGTGATGGGCGGCATCTTCAGCGAAGGCATCGATCTTCGCAATGACTCGCTCATCGGAGCGATCATCGTAGGCCCCGGCCTCCCGATGGTCTGCGATGAGCGCGAGCTCTTCCGCGAGTACTACGAGGAGCGCTCCGGCCAGGGCTTCGACTATGCCTACCTCTACCCCGGCATGAACAAGGTGCTGCAGGCCGCCGGCCGCGTGATCCGCACCATCGAGGATGCCGGCTGCATCCTGCTGCTCGACGACCGCTTCGGGACCGCTGCCTACCGCGACCTGTTCCCTCGCGAGTGGACGCCGGTACACACCGTCACCCGCGCCACGCTCGAGCCGAAGCTGCGGGAATTTTGGGAGAAATACGCGCCGGTTGAAGAAAGCTGAGCTCCTAAGAAAGTTGCACTGTAAAATCAGAATACGTCACGATACAGACATGAAAAAGCCGACCGGGGAAACTCCCCGATCGGCTTATTTTTCGTCAACTGATTTCAACTGATTTTCAATACTCCTTGCCGCACGCGGGCATCTGCATCTGCCCCTCGAGGCACTGCACGCGCACGTGGCGCGTCAACGCCTGCACGTCGCCGTCCGTGTGAAGATACTGGCGGCTGTCCGTGATGACTTCGATCTCGCTGCACTGCAGGCACTCGACGTTGCGGTGCTTCACATGCGTTCCGCGCACAAGCTTCGGCAGCATCGTCAGCACGCGCAGCGGACGGATCCCGTGCGCCACAACCACGCTGAGCTTGCCGTCACACGGGCTGGCATCGGGCGCCATCTTCAGGCCGCCGCCCTCGTACGGGCTGTTCATGAAGCAAAGGAAAATGACATCGTCATACGAGCGGCTCATCCCGTCCGCGATCACCGTCGCACGGAACCGCGGGTTGGCAAATACCTGCTTGAACGCGGTCAGAAGATACGCAAGCTTGCCGAGATGAAGCTTGTTCAGGATCGGCTTCAGCTTGGAGTTGTCCACCTCGTAGCACACCTTGGCGTCGTAGCCGATGCCGCAGCTTCCCGCAAACCGCACCGTTCCCCGGTTTTCAAACGTCGCAACGCTACCGACATCATAGCCGCGCGTCTCCGTCGCCGCCAGCAGCTCCTTCGCGCAGGCGATCGGATCGTTCGGCAGGCCGAGGCCTTTGACATAGTCGTTGCCCGATCCGCCGGGCAGCACCGACACCGTGATCTGCGCCGGAAGCTCCAGTCCGTTGACCGCCTCGTTGATCGTGCCGTCGCCGCCGAACACCCACACATCGGCGGGCTCGTTCTTGCGGCAGAGGGCGCGCACATACTTCGTGGCGTCACCCGCATTTTCCGTAGGAAGAACCGTGAAAAACTCGGACGCCTTCAAGCGCCTCTGCGCCGCCTGTTTCTTCAGGAACTCCTTGATCTTCTCGACCTTGCTGCCGCCGCCGGTCTTCGCATGGTCATTGACAATCAGATAAATCATAAACCCCTCTTCTCACGGCATCCGCTCTTCCCGCATCTGCCGTCGCGCTAACTGCCTCATTGCTGTTTCTTTACTTCGTTTCGAACTCCTTCTCTGTCGCTGCCTCTTCCTTCGTTTCGAACTCCTTCTCTGTCGCTGCCTCTTCCTTCGTCTCGAACCGCTTGCCGCCGCGCGTTCCTTCCGCACTGCCGGCCGCCGTCTTCTTGATCTTCTTCTCACGCGCGATGTAGATCGGGCGATGCTTGCCCTCCATGTAGCTGCGCGAGATGTACTGCCCCAGCACGCCGAACATTAAAAGCTGCAGGCCGCTCATGAACAGGATCACCGTCACGATGGTCGGGTAGCCGCTCACGGCATTGCCGAAGATCAGCGTCTTGACGATCAGCCAGATCATCATGACGAACGAGAAAATGCAGAAGAACACGCCGAGGAACGACGATATTGCCAGCGGTACCGTGGAAAATGAAACGATGCCGTTGATGGAGTAGCTCAGCAGGCTGCTGAACGACCACTTCGTCTCGCCCGCCACACGCTCCACGTTGTGGTATCCGATCCACTTGGTGCGGAAGCCGACCCACGCGAAAATGCCCTTCGTAAAACGGTTGTACTCGGGCATGTCGAGGACGGCGTCCACCATTTGGCGGGTCATCATGCGGTAGTCGGTCGCGCCCTCCACAATGTCCACGCCGGAGATCTTCTTATTGAATTTGTAGAACATGCTTGAGAACCACGAGCGGATCTTGCCCTCGCCCTCGCGGTCTACACGCCGCATCGCGACGCTGTCGTACTCGCCCGAGAGGATCGTGTCGAGCATCTCGGGGATGTAGCACGGCGGATGCTGCAGATCCGCGTCCATCAGCACAACATAGTCGCCGACCGCGTTCGACAGTCCCGCGTAGATGCCGGACTCCTTGCCGAAGTTTCTCGAGAACGAGATGTACGAGACTCTCTCGTCCTTCGCCGCCAGCTCCTTCAGGATCTCGAGCGTCTTGTCCTTCGATCCGTCGTCCACAAACAGGAACTCACACACCGCGCGGTCCGCAATGCTCTCCGCCGTCTTTGTGATCTCCTCGTAAAATGCGCCGAGCACAGACTCTTCGTTGTAGCACGGCACCACAATTGATAAACAAGGTTTCTCCATGAAATCTTTCTGGTCCTTTCCGGAAAATGTTTCCCGTTACTTCCGACCCGTCGTTTTCCCCCACTTCCGGCCGGTTTCATTCCGCGTTGCGGAATCAACTTCGGTTATTGTACCATATTCCTGCGGAGGTGGCAAGGGTGGCACGCGATCGCGTGCCACCCTTGCTGACTTTTGCACACCGTGCCCGCTGAATTTCATGCTTGGTGGGTACACCCTGCGAGGGTGTTCCTACTAAGTTGCCTTGATTTCCTGATTAGTGGGTACACTTTGGCAAGTGTGTTCCTACGAAACCTTCTTGGATTCTTGTTTAGTGGGTACACCCTGCGAGGGTGTTCCTACTAAGTTGCCTTGTTTTCTTGATCAGTGGGTGCACTTTGGCAAGTGTGTTCCTACGAAACCTT